>JAHBSN010000089.1 GCA_019639095.1 Actinomycetota bacterium | reverse complement strand
CGACGGAGGCGCCTCGTCGCGTCCACCCGAAGCGTCAGACCCGCTGCAGCCGGCCACCAGCAGGGCCACCGCCAGCCCGATCCCCATCCCCCGCGCCCGTGCCCGCATCGCCCCTCCCGGCTCGCCCGATCGAGTCTGCCCCACGGGCGGCGAGGCCGGATCCCTGGTGGACTTGCCGCAGACCGTTGCGGGGACGCGAGGGGGCACGAGCCCGCTGGCGCTCCGTGGCCGACCACCGGACCACCTGCGGCATCAGCAAGCTGATCCCGAACCGGGAGGGCTTCATCGACCACTTCGTGCACGAGCAGGACATCCGCCGACCCCTGGGGCTTCCGGCGCCCACCGACGACGATCGCCTGGTGGCCGCGCTCGACGCCGCGGTCTCGGTGCGGAGCCCGATGTTCGCCCCGGCCAAGCGGGTGAAGGGCCTGCGGCTCGAGGCCAGCGACGTCGACTGGTCCCACGGCGACGGGCCGCTCGTGCAGGGCCCGGCCGAGGCGATCGTGATGGCGGCTGCCGGCCGCTCGGTGGCCGCCGCCGACCTCAGCGGCGACGGGGCAGCACGCCTGGCGGGCTGATCACGCGCCGACGTAGTCGGCCAGGTGCTGGCCGGTGAGGGTGGAGCGGGCGGCCACGAGGTCGACGGGGGTGCCCTCGAAGACGATGCGGCCGCCGTCGTGGCCGGCGCCGGGGCCGAGGTCGACGATCCAGTCGGCGTGGGCCATCACGGCCTGGTGGTGTTCGATCACGATGACGGACTTGCCGGCGTCCACCAGCCGGTCGAGCAGGCCGAGGAGCTGCTCCACGTCGGCGAGGTGCAGGCCGGTGGTGGGCTCGTCGAGCACGTAGGTTCCGCCCTCCTCCCCGAGGTGCGTGGCCAGCTTCAGCCGCTGGCGCTCACCGCCGGAGAGCGTGGGGAGCGGCTGGCCGAGGGTGACGTAGCCCAGGCCGACGTCGACCAGCCGGGTGAGGATCTTGTGGGCGGCGGGGAGCTTGGCGTCGCCGTCGGCGAAGAACGCCTCGGCCTCGGTGACCGGCATGGCCAGCACCTCGCTGATGTCCTTGCCGCCGAGGTGGTACTCGAGCACCTCGGCCTGGAACCGCTTGCCCTCGCAGTCCTCGCAGGGGGTGGCCACCCCCGCCATCATCGCCAGGTCGGTGTAGATGACCCCGGCGCCGTTGCACGTGGGGCAGGCGCCCTCGGAGTTGGCGCTGAAGAGGGCCGGCTTCACCCCGTTGGCCTTGGCGAAGGCCTTGCGGATCGGCTCGAGCAGGCCGGTGTAGGTGGCCGGGTTGGACCGCCGGGAGCCCTTGATGGCGCCCTGGTCGATGGCGACCACGCCCTCACGACCCGAGACCGACCCGTCGATGAGCGAGCTCTTGCCCGAGCCGGCCACGCCCGTGACCACCACCAGCACGCCGAGCGGGATGTCGACGTCGACCTCGCACAGGTTGTGGGCGCTGGCGCTGCGCACCTCGAGGGAGCCCGTGGCCGCGCGCACCGAGTCCTTCAGGCGGGCTCGATCGTCGAGGTGGCGACCGGTGAGCGTGTCGGCGCTGCGCAGCTCGTCGACGGTGCCCTCGAACACCACCTCCCCACCGGCCGAGCCGGCGCCGGGGCCGAGGTCCACCACGTGGTCGGCGATGGCGATCGCCTCGGGCTTGTGCTCCACCACCAGCACCGTGTTGCCCTTGTCCCGCAGGCGGAGCAGCAGGTCGTTCATGCGGGCGATGTCGTGGGGGTGCAGCCCGATGGTGGGCTCGTCGAACACGTAGGTGACGTCGGTGAGCGACGACCCGAGGTGCCGGATCATCTTGGTTCGCTGCGCCTCGCCGCCCGAGAGCGTGCCCGACGGCCGGTCGAGGCTGAGGTAGCCGAGGCCGATGGCCACGAAGGAGTCGAGCAGGTGCCGCAGGCCGTCGAGAAGCGGCGCCACCGACGCGTCGTCGATCCCCGCCACCCATCCGGCCAGGTCGGTGATCTGCATGGCGCAGGCGTCGGCGATGGAGACACCGCCGATCGTGGAGGACCGGGCGAGCTCGTTGAGCCGCGTGCCGTTGCAGTCGGGGCAGGTGGAGAACGTGATGACCCGGTCGACGAAGGCCCGGATGTGCGGCTGCATCGCCTCGCGGTCCTTCGAGAGGTACGACTTCTGGATCTGCGGGATGATCCCGAGGTAGGTGAGGTTGATGCCCTCGACCTTGATCTTGGTGGCCTCCTTGTGGAGGAGGTCGTGCAGCTCCTTCTTGGTGAACCGCTTGATCGGCTTGTCGGGGTCGAAGAAGCCGCAGCCCCGGAAGATGCGGCCGGACCAGCCGTCCATGCTCATGCCGGGCACGGTGAGGGCGCCCTCGTTGAGGGACTTGGCGTCGTCGTAGAGCTCACCGAGGTCGAAGTCGGTCACGGACCCGGTTCCCTCGCACATCGGGCACATGCCGCCGGCGCGGCTGAAGGTGCGCTTCTCCCGGGTGGTCTTGCCGCCCTTCTCCACGGTGATGGCGCCAGCCCCGCTCACCGTGGCCGTGTTGAACGAGAAGGCGTTGGGCGGGCCGATCTGCGGCTGGCCCAGCCGGCTGAAGAGGATCCGCAGCATGGCGTTGGCGTCGGTGGCGGTGCCCACGGTCGAGCGGGGGTTGCCGCCCATGCGCTCCTGGTCGACGATGATCGCCGTGGTCAGGCCGTCGAGCACGTCGACGTCGGGCCGGGCGAGGGTGGGCATGAAGCCCTGCACGAACGCGCTGTAGGTCTCGTTGATGAGCCGCTGGGACTCGGCGGCGATCGTGCCGAACACGAGCGAGCTCTTGCCCGAGCCGGAGACCCCGGTGAAGGCGGTGAGGCGGCGCTTGGGCAGCTCCACGCTCACGTCTCGCAGGTTGTTGACCCGCGCCCCGTGGACGCGGATCAGGTCGTGGCGGTCCGCCTCGTGCAACGACACCTTCGGGGCTCCCCTCCTCGGCGAGCCGCCGACGCTATCGGCCCGACTAGAGGTCGACGGTGCCGGCCACGCGCGTCACCACCTGCCCGGCCACCCAGATCTGCGCGTCGTCGGCGGCCACGTGCACCACGCCGGCGCGGCCGAGGGCGGTGCCCTGCGTGGCCACGTACGGCGGGGTGAAGCGGCCGCTGCCCACGAGCCACTGGGCCGCCGAGGCGTTGAGGCTGCCGGTGACCGGGTCCTCCACCACCACGCCGTTGGCCGGGAAGAAGCCGCGCACCTCGTAGGCGGCGTCGACGTCGTCGGGGTGCGGACCGATCAGCCCGATCTTGTGGTCGGTGGTCGACGGGCTCACCGCCAGCACCGCCTCCGCCGACGCGAGCAGCACGCCGATCCAGCCCGGGCCGTTGTCGATCCAGGCGGCGTCGACCACGTCGTCCGAGGAAACGCCGAGCACGCCCACCACGTCGTCGAACAGGTCGCCGTCGAGCGGGCCCGACCGCACGAGCGGCGGGGCGGCGAACGCCAGGCGTCCGTCGCCGGCCTGGCGCACCGTGACCAGGCCCACGCCGCACTCCTGGACCACGGTGCCGTCGGGCCGGGCCGCGCCGCCGGCGGCGAGCCAGGCGTGGGCCGAGCCGAGCGTGGGGTGGCCGGCGAAGGGCAGCTCCTGCGAGGGGGTGAAGATGCGGACCCGGTAGTCGGCCCCGGGATCGGTGGGCGGGAGCAGGAAGGTGGTCTCGGAGAAGTTCGTCCAGTTGGCGAACTGCGCCATCTCCAGGTCGGACAGACCCTCGGCGTCGACCACCACGGCGAGCGGGTTGCCCCGGAACGGCTGGTCGGTGAAGACGTCGACCTCGACGTAGTCGCGCAGCATGGCGCCAGGGTAGGTCCGGCCGGCCACCGGCTCCGGGCGGATTCGCGCTAGATCGAGAAGTCCTCGCCGGACCACACGCCGGCCTCCGACGGGCGGGGCTCGGCGTCCTGGAGCGCGCCGTGCAACTCGGTCTCGAGCTCGTCCACCCGGCGGCGCAGCGACTGGAGGCTGGTGCCCACGAGGTCGGGCAGGAGGGCGTCGTCGAGGTCGATCGGCGCGTCGGCCGGACGGGGCCGGCTGCGGGCGATGACCTGGCCCGGCACGCCGACCACCACCGAGTTCGGCGGCACCGACCGCACCACCACCGCGTTGGCGCCCACCCGGCTGTCGTCGCCGACCTCGATGGGGCCGAGCAGCTTGGCGCCGGCGCCGAGGGTGACGCGGTGGCCGACGGTGGGGTGGCGCTTGCCCTTGCTGAGCGTGGTGCCGCCGAGGGTGACCCCGTGGTACATCGTGACGTCGTCGCCCACCTCGGCGGTCTCGCCGATCACCACGCCCGTGCCGTGGTCGATGAAGAGGCCCTGGCCGATGCGGGCGGCCGGGTGGATCTCGATGCCGGTGAGCCAGCGGGCCACGCCCGCCCCGCAGCGCGCCACCAGCCGGTGGCCGCCGAGCCAGAGGCGGTGGTTCAGCCGGTGGGCCCACACCGCGTGCAGGCCCGGGTAGCAGAGCAGCACCTCGAGAGTGCTGCGCGCCGCCGGATCGCGCTCCTTCGCGCAGCGGACGTCCCGACGGACCGATGCCAGCACGGGTGGCCCGATCAGTCGACCAGGTCGGCGAAGAGCACGGTGCTCAGGTAGCGCTCGCCGAACGACGGCACCACGACCACGATCGTCTTGCCGGCGTTCTCCGGCCGCTGGGCCACCTGCACGGCCGCCCAGATGGCGGCCCCCGACGAGATGCCCACCAGCAGGCCCTCCTCCCGGGCGGCGCGCCGGGCGGTGGCCAGGGCGTCGTCGTTGGCCACGGTGACCACCTCGTCGTACACGTCGGTGTCGAGGATGGCCGGCACGAAGCCGGCGCCGATGCCCTGGATCGGGTGCGGGCCCTTGGCCCCGCCCGAGAGCACGGGCGAGGCCTCGGGCTCCACGGCGATCACCTGCACGCCGGGCTTGCGCTCCTTCAGCACCTCACCCACTCCGGTGATGGTGCCGCCGGTGCCGACGCCGGCCACGAAGATGTCGACGGTGCCGTCGGTGTCGTTCCAGATCTCCTCGGCGGTGGTGGCGCGGTGGATGGCGGGGTTGGCCGGGTTCTCGAACTGCTGCGGGATGAAGTAGCGGGGATCCGACTTCGCCAGCTCCTCGGCCTTGGCGATGGCACCGCCCATGCCGTCGGGGCCCGGGGTGAGGAACAGCTCGGCGCCGTAGCCGCGCAGCAGGGCCCGGCGCTCCTTGCTCATGGTCTCGGGCATCGTGAACGCGCACCGGTAGCCACGGGCGGCACAGACCATGGCCAGGGCGATGCCGGTGTTGCCGCTGGTGGGCTCGAGCACGATGGTGTCCGGCCCGATCAACCCGGCCTCCTCGGCGGCGTCGATCATGGCCACGCCGATGCGGTCCTTCACGCTGTGGGCCGGGTTGAAGTACTCGAGCTTGGCGAGCACGGTGGCGCTCGCCTCGCCGGGAAGGTGGCGCAGGCGCACGAGCGGGGTGTTCCCGATGAGCTGGGTGACGTCGTCGGCGATCTTCATGGGGATCCTTTCGGGGGGTCAGGCGTTGAGGCGCCGGTACAGCTTGTTGAGCCGTCCGTAGACCTTCGTGAACTCGTCGTAGAGCGGGTCGTAGGTACCCCGAAGGGCGGGATCCGGGTCGAAGGCGGCCTCGATGGGCACCAGGCCCGGCACCTGGCGCCGCTCGACGAGGCCCAAGCTCACCATGGCGAAGAGGGCGGCGCCCCGGAGGTTGGCGTGCATCGGGTCGGCGGGCCGCTCGATGCGGCGGTCCATCACGTCGGCGTGGATCTGGCACCAGAGGTCCGACCGCGCCCCGCCGCCCAGGATCCGCAGCGTGGGCAGCGGTCGCTTCACGAACCGCTCCACCGCCTCGTGCAGCCAGCGGGCGTTGTACGCCACGCCCTCCATCACCGCTCGCGTGAGCGCAGCGCGGTCGGTGTCGATCGACACGTTGAGGAAGGCGGCGCGCAGGTGTCGGTCGTCCACCGGCGAGCGCTCCCCCTTCAGCCACGGCGTGAACAGCACCCCGCCCGAGCCGGCGGGCACCGTGGCGGCCACGTCGGTGAGGGCGGTGAACTCGGTGGCCGCCCGGCCGTCGGGCGCGCCGTGGTCCTCGATGCGGTCGCGGAACCACTGGAGGCAGGCGCCGCCCGTGTCGTGGTTGTCGGCCACCAGGTAGGACCCGGGGAAGACCCCGGGCACCGACGCGATCTGGCGGACGACGTCGGTCTTCTTGAACGGCACCGAGCACGAGATCCACGCCGAGGTGGAGATCGTGAGGTGGCCGAGGTGGTCGTCGACGGTGCCGGCGCCGAGGTACGCGGAGTGCAGGTCGGGCACGCCGGCCACCACCGGCACGCCGTCGGGGATCCCCAGCTCGGCGGCCACGTCGGGCCGGACCGCGCCGAGGGTGGAGCCGGTGGGCACCAGCTCGGGCAGGCGGTCGGCGTCCCGGCCCGCCGCCCGCACCAGCTCGGGGAGGTACCCGAGCGGCGCACCCGGTCGGTTGTCGGTGAGCCACGACGCCACCATCGAAGCCGGCGTGGCCGCCCGCCGACCGGTGAGGCGCAGCCCGAGGTAGTCCACCGGCTCGAGCAGCGTGGCCGTCCGCCGGTAGGTGTCGGGCTCGGCGCGCTTCAGGTACAGGGCATGGCCCGTGGGATCGGCGCCGTTGGGCGACGGGGCGCCGCCGGTGGCGCGGATCCAGCGGAGCACCGCCATCGGTGCGTACCCGGCCACCGGACCGCCCACCACGTCGGCGGCGTGCGGCGCGCCGCGGTGGTCGGACCACAGCAGGACCGGGCCCGACGGCTCGCCCGCCGCGTCCACCGGCACGGTGGACGCCCACTGGCCCGTGAGGCCCACGCCCACCAGCTGGTCGACCGGGACGACCCGGCGGTCCACCAGCTCGCGGACCACCGAGACGACGGTGGTCCACCACCCGGCGGCATCCTGCACCGAGCCGCCGCCCGGGAGCTCCTCGGTGGAGATCGGCGTGTACGCCTGGTCCCGGATGACGCCGTCGAGGCCGACGGCGCCCGCCTTCAGGCCGCTCGTCCCGAGGTCGAGGGCGAGCACCCAGCGGGGGTCGGGGGCGGCATCCACGGCCAGCCTCAGAACGCCAGGTCCATGCGCTCCCGGGTGCCGTCCGGGAGGATGTGCTCGATCAGGATCGGCACCGACCCGCCCGACTCGCCGCCGGAGATCCCGAGCTTCGGCACGATCCGGGCCGCGAGGTCGAGGATCTCGAGCGGCTTCACCACCGCCTCGGGTGGGAACACGCCCGGCCCCTCGAGCTGCCCCGACGCCATCAGCACCGCGCCGAGCGCGGCCGGGATGCCGGTGCCCTCGCCGGCCCCCTCCGAGGTGGACGAGAGGGAGAACACGAAGGTGTGGTGGGCGCCGTCCTTCTGGCCACCCACCTCGATCTTCAGGCACCCGGCCGGGCCGGTGACGCCGGCCTCGGCGAGCAGGCGATCCCGCTGGGAGAGGATGTGCGCCACCGAGAACTCGATGGGCACCACGGGCTGGCCCTGCACCTCGATCGGGTCGGTGGTGCACGCCCCCACCCGCACCATGTCCATGGTGAGCTCGAAGTAGGACAGCGGGAACACCACGCCCCGGTTGGTGGCGTGGGTGAGCGTGGGCAGGTACTTCGGGAGCGTGATGGTCTCGGGGTGGGGGTACGGGTACACGGGGTAGGTGCCCACGCTCTCGAAGTGGGTGTCCACCACGAACTCCTGGCCGCTCTCCTCCAGCAGGCGGACGTCGCGGAACTCGCCGTCCACGTACACCGGCACGTCGTTGGTCATGGCGTGGATGCGGTGCTTGATGACGGCGCCGCCCTCGCTCGGCTCGCCGCCGTGGATGTGCATGATGTCCACCCGCTCCACGGTGTCGAGCAGCTCGTCGGCGGCGAAGCGCACCAGCACGTTGGCCAGGCCCGGCGAGTTGCCCATGCCGATGAGGGCCGTGACCCCGGCGGCCACCGCGGGCTCGTGCTGGTCGAGCATGGCGATGGTGGCGTCGAGGTCGTCGCACACGTCGACGTAGTCGACCCCCGCCGCGATCACGGCGGCCAGGATCGGCGGGCCGAACTTGTAGAAGGGCCCGATGCAGTTGACCACCACGGTGGCATCGGCCACGAGGGCGCCGATGGCCTCGGCCGAGGTGGCGTCGACCTCGGCGGCCCGCAGCCGGGGATCGTCCAGCGAGTCGACGAACGCCTGGGCGGCGTCGGCCCGCAGGTCGGCCACCACGATCTCGTCGAAGCGGTCGCCGGCCACGAGGGCCCGCACCGCCACGCTCCCGATCCCACCGCACCCGCCCAGAACCACCACCCGATCAGCCATGGCCCCAGAACCTATCGGGGCGTGGCCGGCGGCCCGTCAGCCCGTGGTGGCCAGGGTGACGAGGCCGTCGGCAGCGAGGGCCAGGCCGCCCACGAGGCAGATCCAGGAGCCGAGGGCGCGGCGGTTGCGCATCACCCAGTCGAGCGCTCGCTGGAGGTCGCCCTTCGCCCGGGCGGACCGGATCACGGCCACGGTGGCCGCCACCGGGATGCCGGTGGCGAAGAGGGCGTAGAGCACCCAGGCGCCCACCTGCGTGGAACGAGCGACGTCAGCGGTGGCGAGGGCGGCGGCCGCCAGCATCGAGCCCTGGTAGTCGGCGATGGCGATCCCGGCCACGAACGCCCCGCCGGCGCTCAGGTCGTTGAGCCGGTCGAACACCTTGGGCATGGCGGGTGGCTCGGTGGCCGGGCGGCGGCGCAGCCAGAGGCCGAGCACCACGAGGGCCAGGCCGGCCGCGATCCGCAGGCCCACCAGCGATCGCCCGGGTGTTGAGCCCTCGTCGACCGTGCCGCCCACCAGGAGGCCCAGGGCCAACACGATCACGAACTGCACCGAGAAGGCACCGAACAGGTACCACCACACGGCCCGGCTCCCACGGTCGCCGGCCAGCACCAGGAACATGCCGAGCAGGGTGAACGGCTGCGTGCCGCTGATGAGGCCGCACACCACCATGGTGTGGGCGAGGTCGCTCACGGCGTGAGCCTGGCAGGTGCGCGCCGGTCCGCCGCGCATGGGGCTTCGGTCCCTGGTCCGCCCGGGTCCGGCGGTGGACCATGGGGTGGTGACCACCGCGCCGGCGCCGAGGCGAGACCGGGCCGAGCTGGCCCTGCTCGCCGGATCGCTCGCCGCGCTGGGCGGCGGCGCCGTGCTCCACGGGCTCGACCGTGCCGACCTCGGCGACGCGTTGTGGGCGGCCGCGGCGGCGGTGGGGGTGGTGGCGGCCCTCTGGTGGGTGGTGGACGCCGCCCGCCACCGCCAGCTGGGCGCCGACGTGGTGGCCGTGCTCGCCCTTGTGGGCGCCCTGGCCGTGGGCGAACCGCTCGCCGGCGCGGTGATCACGGTGATGCTGGCCTCGGGCCGCACGCTGGAGGCGCGGGCGGGCGACCGGGCCGAGCGCGAGCTGCGAGCCCTCCTCGCCCACGCCCCCACGGTCGTCCACCGCCACGAGGGCGACGGCGTGGTGGATCGGTCGGTCGACGAGGTGGGCGTGGGCGACCTCCTCCTCGTCCGCGCCGGCGAGGTCGTGCCGGTGGACGGTCGCCTCGAGCGGGGCGTGGCCGTGCTGGACGAGTCGGCACTCACCGGCGAGCCCCTCCCGGTGGAGCGCGAGCCCGGCGACTCCGTGCGCAGCGGCGCGGTCAACGCGGGCGCGCCGTTCGACCTGCGGGCCACCACCCGGGCCACCGACAGCACCTACGCCGGGATCGTCCGGCTCGTGGAGCAGGCGCAGGCCTCGAGCGCGCCGTTCGTGCGCACCGCCGATCGCTTCGCCGGCGCGTTCCTCGCCGCCAGCATCGGCCTCGCCGGCCTGGCCTGGCTGGCCTCGGGGGACCCGGTGCGCGCCGTGGCCGTGCTGGTGGTGGCCACCCCGTGCCCGCTGATCCTCGCCGCCCCGGTGGCGGTGGTGTCGGGCATGGCCCGGGCGGCGCGCCGGGGCGTGGTGGTCAAGGGCGGCGATGCGCTCGAGCGGCTCGCCCAGGGCCGGGTCCTGCTGTTCGACAAGACCGGCACGCTCACCCGCGGTCGGCCCACCGTGGCCGACGTGGTCGTGAGCGGCGACCTCGACGCCGACGAGGTGCTGCGGCTGGCGGCCTCGCTCGACCAGGTGTCGCCGCACGTCCTGGCCGCCTCGGTGGTGCGGGCCGCCCGCCGGGCCGGGTTGGCCCTCACCCTCCCCGACGACGTGGAGGAGGTGCCGGGCCACGGCGTGCGGGGTCGGGTGGGCGACCGCGCGGTGGCGGTGGGCAAGGCCGGGTGGCTGCTGCCGGGCGCGGCGCCCCGCTGGGCCCGCTCGGTGCGCCGCCGGGCCGAGCTCGACGGTGCCCTCACCACGTTCGTGGAGGTCGACGGCGCGGTGGTGGCGGCCATCGTGCTCGACGATCCGATCCGCCCCGACGCCGGCCGCACGATCCGGGCCCTGCGGCGCGACGGCGTCGACCGGATCGTGATGGTCACCGGCGACCGCGCGGATGTGGCCGAGACCGTCGGTTCGGTGATCGGCGTCGACCTCGTGCTGGCCGAGCGCACCCCGGCCGAGAAGGTGGACGCCGTGCGGACCGAGGAGCGCACGGCCCGGACGATCATGGTGGGCGACGGCGTGAACGACGCACCGGCGCTCGCCGTGGCCCACGTCGGCGTGGCCATCGGGGCCCGCGGCTCCACGGCGTCGTCGGAGGCCGCCGACGTGGTGCTCACCGTCGACCGCCTCGATCGCCTGGGCGAGGCCGTGCAGATCGCCCGCCGGACCCAGCGCATCGCCCGCCAGAGCGTGGTGGCCGGCATCGGGCTCTCGGTGGCGGCCATGGGGGTGGCCGCGCTCGGGTACCTGCCGCCGGCCTGGGGCGCCCTGGCCCAGGAGGTGATCGACGTGGCCGTCATCCTCAACGCCCTGCGCGTCCTGCGGCCCCCGGCGGGGCGGCTCCGGGTGCGCCCCGAGGACGAGGGCCTGGTGGAGCGCTTCACCGACGAGCACCGCACCCTGCGACCCGACCTCGACCGGCTTCGGCAGGCCGCGGACCGGCTCGGGATCGACCCCGCACCCGACGCGCTCGCCGCGGTCCGCTCGGTGCACCGGTTCCTGGTCGACGAGCTGCTGCCCCACGAGGAGGCGGAGGACGCCCAGCTCTACCCGGTGTTCGACCGCGTGCTGGGCGGCACCGACCCCACCGGCACCATGAGCCGGGCCCACACCGAGATCGCCCACCACGTCCGGCGCCTCGGCCGCCTGCTGGACGAGACCGACCCCCTGGATCCCGACCCCGAGGACCTGGTGGAGCTGCGGCGCGTGCTCTACGGCCTGCACGCCATCCTCGTCCTCCACTTCGCCCAGGAGGACGAGGGCTACCTCTCGCTCGTCGACGAGCCGAGGAGCCCTCCGGCGTAACGTCGGGCCATCGGACGGACCGGGAGAGGGTTCATGGCCAGCACGGACGGAGGCGAGGCCGCGGCGGTCGAGCGGACCGGGCGGGAGTGGATCGCGGCGTTCGCCGCGCAGCTCGGCGTGGAACCGCCCGACGAGGCCACCGTGGACCAGCTCCTCGAGCTGGCCGGCGTGGCCGCCCACGCGTCGGAGCGCATCGCCGCCCCGATCGCCTGCTGGCTCGTGGGCCGCGCCGGCCTCGACGCCGCCGACGCCCTCGAGCGCAGCCGGCGAACCTGAGGCCCCGCCGGCCCCGCTCGCCTACCGTTCGTCCATGGGCGAGCTCGACCGACCGGTCCCCCACCCCTGGAACCGGAGCTTCACGTGGCAGGACCACGCGGGGCCGTTCCGCACGATCACCGAGGACCAGGCCGCGGCCTTCGACCGGGACGGCTTCTTCGTCCTGGAGCAGGTGTTCGACGCCGACGAGGTGGCCGCCATCCGCGCCGCCATCGCGCCGGGCGACGCCAAGGTGCGCGAGCTGCTGGCCATGGTGCCCGACGGGCGGATCTCGGTGGCCGGCCTCGACACCCAGATCGTGGCGCCGCACCTGGTCTGCATCGACGACCACCTCCGGGAGGTGTGCGCCCACCCCACGCTGGTGGGGGTCTGCGCCGACCTGATGGGGCCCGACGTGCGGCTCTACTGGGAGCAGGCGGTCAACAAGCAGCCCGACAGCGCTGCGCCGGTGCTGTGGCACCAGGACAACGGCTACACCTACGTGGAGCCGCAGGACTACCTCACCTGCTGGATCGCCCTCACCGACGCCACGCCCGACAACGGCTGCATCGAGGTGATGGCGGGCGCGCACCGCCAGGGCACCCTCGCCCACCGCGACACCCCGATCGGCTTCGAGTGCTGGGGCGACCACGCCACGGCTGTGTCGGTGCCGGTGCGGGCGGGCGACGTGGTGGTGTTCAGCTCGCTGTCGCCCCACGCCACCGGGGTCAACACCACCGACGCGGTGCGCGAGGCCTACATCGTCCAGTACGCGCACGACGGGGCGATCGGCCGCATGCCCGGCGCCGACGGCGAGCCCGGCGACCCCATCCCCCTCGACGAGCCCACCCGCCAGTTCCCGGTGCTGGTGAACGGGGTGCCGGTCCCCCCTCCCCCGCGCTGAGGCCGGCG
>JAHBSN010000088.1 GCA_019639095.1 Actinomycetota bacterium | reverse complement strand
TCCGGGCGGTCGGGCGCTGAAGTTCTACTCGTCGGTCCGGCTCGACATCCGTCGCATCGAGTCGATCAAGGACGGCGTCGAGGTCGTCGGCAACCGGACCCGGGTCAAGATCGTCAAGAACAAGGTGGCTCCGCCGTTCCGCCAGGCCGAGTTCGACATCATGTACGGCAAGGGCATCAGCCGTGAGGGCTCGCTGCTCGACATCGGGGTCGATCTCGGCCTCGTGAAGAAGTCCGGTGCCTGGTACACCTACGAGGGAGAGCAGCTCGGCCAAGGTCGGGAGAACGCCAAGGCGTTCCTGGTCGAGAACCCCGAGATCATGGTCGAGGTCTCCGAGCGGATCCTCAAGCAGGTCGGCATCGGGGTGGACCCCAACGCCGAGACCGAGGACGACGTGGACCTCACGCTCGACCCCGACGACCTGCCCATCACGCTCGACTAGCTCGAGCCGAGGTTGCGGCCGGCGCCCAGGCAGGCGCCGTCGTTCCCCCACACCCGTCGAGAGCGTCCGGACCAGCTGGGGCCGGACGCTCTCGGCGTTCCGGTGTACCTGGCCGCTCGACCGCCCCTCAGCCTTTCCGACGCTCTGCGCCCGACCGGTGCTGGGCAGGCCCCGTCCGGAGCAGCGTCGACCTCGAGGCCGAGCGCCGGTTCACGTGGGAGATCGCGTCGGTTTGCGACGCGATCTCCCACCAGAAGCGCAGCAGCCCCGCCCAGCCGGCTGGCTCCCTCGGGAGATGGCGCCCCGATGGGGCCCGACCTCCCCACGGAAGCCTGGCAGGCAGCGCCGAGCCAGCGCGGTCTGGGCTTCGCGCCCCACAAGGGCGCCTTCCGCCCACAGAACCTGCGACGGGGATCGAGCCTCGGCTAGTGGTCGACGCTGGCGGAGATGGGCGTCGGGGTGGCCGGCGGGCGCCAGCCGCCCACCGCGGCCACGAGCGGCAGGAGCGGGTGACCCCGCACCTGGTCCCCGAACCATTCCTCGTGCCGGGCCTCCTCGGCCACCATCTCGTCCAGCAGCTCGGCCATCTCCGCCCGGCCGCCGGCGCGGGCGTGCGCAGCGGCGTCGACGTACTGGCCGACGTTCATGGCCTCCAGCCGTCCCGCGGCGTACATGGGCCCGAAGCGACCGCCCACGAAGCACAGCGCTCCGAAGAACCGGCCGATCGTGGCCATCAGCAGCTCCCGCCAGCGCACCGGCCCAGACCCGAGCTCGGCGAGCAGGCCGTGCACGAGCCGACGGTGGTGCCACTCGGCGGCCTCGATCCGCTGGATCTCCCGCCGGTCGTCCCAGCGGGCCGCACCCCGGCGGGACCGCCAGTGGCCCCGGTAGGCGTAGGCGGCGGCGAGCTCGCCGGCGTGCGCGGCCGCCAGGATGGCGATCAACGCCCGGTCGTGGTCGCCGTCGGAACCCGCGCTGGTGTCGATGCCTGCGAGCATGGCACGACCGCCGCCGATCCAGCGGTTCGATCCACCTGGGTCGACATCGGTGCCCACGGACCGACCGGGTGGGCGATCACGGGGTGACGACGTGCCGTCGCGCTGCCACCAAGCCCGGAGGTCGGGCCCAGGTGCCGGTCATCGGACCCGGTCCACAGAAGGACCCCTCCCGTAGACTCTCCGGGCCATGTCTGAGCCCGTCGAGCCCGCCAAGCGCTACCTGATCCGGACCTTCGGGTGCCAGATGAACGAGCACGACTCCGAGCGCATCGCCGGCCTGTTCGAGGCCGACGGCATGACGGCGGCCACCGACGTCGACGACGCCGACGTCGTGGTCCTCAACACCTGCTGCATCCGCGAGAACGCCGACAACAAGCTCTATGGCACCCTCGGGCACCTCAAGTCGGTGAAGGATCGTCGCCCCGGCATGGAGATCGTGGTCAGCGGCTGCCTCGCCCAGAAGGACCAGGAGGGCATCCGGGAGCGGGCGCCCTACGTCGACCTGGTGTTCGGGACCCACAACGTCCACCAGGCCACCGAGCTCCTCCACCGCAGCCGTGCCGAGGGGCCGCTCACCGAGATCCTTGCCGAGACCGTGGCGGACGACCACGAGCTGTTCCCCTCGGCCATGCCCGCCCACCGCGAGCACGGCCACACCGCCTGGGTCACGATCCAGATCGGGTGCGACAACTCGTGCGCCTTCTGCATCGTGCCGGCGGTCCGGGGCGGCGAGATCTCGCGGCCCTTCGACCGGTTGGTGCACGAGGTGGCCGACCTGGCCGCCGCCGGGGTCACCGAGGTCACCCTGCTCGGCCAGAACGTGAACTCCTACGGGCGCGACCTCACCCTGGCGGCCCGCCAGGCCGGCGACGACGTGCGGGTGCGCCCCCTCTTCGCCGATCTCCTCCGAGCCGTGGGCGCCGTCGAGGGCATCCGCCGGGTCCGCTACACCAGCCCTCACCCCAAGGACCTGCGGCCCGAGACCATCGCCGCCATGGCCGAGACGGCGGCGGTGTGCGAGCACCTGCACCTGCCCGTGCAGTCGGGCAGCGATCGGGTGCTGGCCGCCATGCACCGCGGCTACACCGCCGAGCGCTACCTCGAGAAGCTCGCCGCCGCCCGGGCCGAGATCGTGGACCTGGCTGTCACCACCGACATCATCGTCGGGTTCCCCGGCGAGACCGACCACGACTTCGAGCAGACCCTCGCGCTCGCCGCCGCCGCCGAGTACGACTCCGCCTACTCGTTCATCTACTCGCCTCGAGCCGGAACCGAGGCGGCGGAGCTGGTCGACCGGTACGTGCCGGCCGACGTGATCGCCGCGCGGTTCGACCGCCTCAAGGTGGTGCTCGAGCGATCGGCGCTGGCCAAGCACCGCGACCGCATCGGCCGGGTGGAGGAGGTGGTGGTCGAGGGTCCGTCGCGCAAGGACCCGAGCGTCCTCACCGGCCGCACCCGCCAGAACAAGCTCGTCCACTTCGCCAGCGCCGAACCCCTCCGCGTCGGCACCTTCGCCGAGGTCGAGGTCACCGACGCCGCGCCGCACTTCCTCCGCGGTCGGCTGCTCGAGGTCACCGCGTCCGCGCGGCACCGGACCCGCATCCCCGTCGCCGCCGGCTGATCGGTCGACGTTGGCCGCTGACCGAACCGCCGGGCCGGGCCGGGCGGCCGACGTGGTGGTCCGCCCCTACGAGGCGCGAGACCGCGCCGGCGTGCGAGACGTCTGCTTCGCCACCGGGTACATGGGCGACCCCATCGCCTGGCAGTGGCGGGACCGGGACAGCTTCGCCGACCTCTTCAGCGGTTACTACACCGACCGGGAGCCGGCGTCGGCCCTCGTGGCCGACCTCGACGGGCAGGTGGTGGGCTACCTGCTCGGCTGCCGAGACAGCACCGCGGTGCCGGACCCGGCCCCGATGATGGTTCGCCACCTGGTGGGCCGGGCCCTCCTGGTGCGGCCGGGCACCGCTGGGGTGCTCTGGCGGTCCATCGGCGACGTCGCCGTCGGGGTCGTGCGGGGCCGAGGCCTCGACACCGAGCTCCACGATCCCCGCTGGCCGGCTCACCTCCACATCAACCTGCTGCCCGTGGCCCGGGGCGGTGGCGTCGGTCGGCGGCTCGTGTCCACCTGGCTCGACGCCCTGCGCGCCGACGGCGTCTCCGGTTGCCACCTCGGCACCTGGGGCGAGAACGCCGGGGCGATCGCCTTCTTCGAGTCGAGCGGGTTCCGCCGCCACGGCCCACCCCGACCCATGCCCGGCATGCGGTCGCCGACGGGTGCCCGCCACACCACGCAGTGGATGGTGCAGGACCTCGGCTCCGGCCGCCGCTCGTGAGTCCGTACGGTCGGTCGGACCGGCCGCCCACCGTGCCGCCCGGGTCTGCGCCACCTCTCGCCCTGCTGGGCGTGACGGCCTCGGGGAAGTCGTCCCTCGCCCTCGCCCTGGCCCGACGTCGCGGCGACGTGGAGCTGGTGTCGGTCGACTCGATGCAGGTGTATCGCGGCATGGACGTGGGCACCGCCAAGCCGACCACCGCCGAGCAGGCCGAGGTGCGCCACCACGTCATCGACCTCGTCGATCCGTGGGAGCGGTTCGAGGTGCACTCGTTCCAGGCGGCCGTGCGGGAGGCGCTGGCCGACATCGCGGCGCGGGAGCGCCGGGCGGTGCTGGTGGGAGGCACCGGCCTGTACCTGCGAGCCGTGGTGGACGACCTCGACCTGCCGGGCCGGTTCCCCGACGTCGCTGCCGACCTGGAGGCCGAGCCCGACACGCCGGAGCTCCACCGACGCCTCGCCGAGGTCGACCCGCTCGCCGCCTCCCGCATGGAGCCGACGAACCGACGGCGGGTCCTGCGAGCGCTCGAGGTGACCCTCGGCAGCGGCCGGCCGTTCTCCTCGTTCGGGCCCGGCTTCGACGCCCATCCGCCCTCGCCGGTCCACCTCGTCGGGCTGTGGCTGCCCCGGACGGTGGTGGCCGATCGCGTCGAGCGCCGCTACCACCAGCAGGTGGCCGGCGGCTTCCTCGCCGAGGTCGAGCGCCTGCACGCCGGCCCGCCGCTGAGCCAGACCGCCGCCCAGGCCTTGGGCTACCGCGAGCTGCTGGCGCACCTCGACGGTGAGACGTCGTTCGACGATGCCCTGTCCCTCGCGATCACCCGCACCCGGCAGTTCGCCCGTCGCCAGCGGGTGTGGTTCCGCAAGGATCCACGGATCACGTGGATCGGTGCTCACGACGACCCGATGGTGGCCCTCCCCGCACTCGAAGCCGAAGCCGCCGCCCTCTGGGACTGACCCTCGTGCCCAGGTGGCTGCACCTGTCGGGGTAGAACCCCGACAGGTGCAGCCACCTCTGGGAGCGCGGCGGGCGGAGCTGCCGCTCGGGCGAGGTGGCTGCAGTTCTCGCGGCAGAGCGCCGACAGGTGCAGCCGCCTCTGGGAGCGCGGCGGTCGGCGGGATCAGGCGGCGCGGCGAGCGGCCCACACCAGGCTGATCGATCGGCGGAGGCGCCCGGCGCCGGGCTGGAGGTCGAGCTTGTCGGCCCGGAGCAGGACCCATCCCTGGTCTTCGATCGCCCGATGGCGAGCCTCGTCGTGTCGCCACCTCGCGGGGCCGTGGAACTCGGCCGAGTCGTACTCGATGCCGATGCGCACCGGGCTCCAGCCCACGTCGATCAGCCCGAGGACCTCGCCGGCGTCGCCTCGGACCGGGATCTGCAGCTCGGGCTCCGGGAAGCCCTACTCGACGACCTGCCGTCGGAGTCGCACCTCGGCCGGGCTTCCCGGACGGATCGGTCCTGCCCAGGGTTCGACCGCAGCGCGGAGACGTACCTCACCGGCGCGACCCGCGCCCCGTCGAGCCAGGTCCCACAGCTCGGGCAGTCGATCGAGGTCGACCAGCCGACGGTGCACCGCCTCGTCGACCAAGCGCTGCAGGCGGTTCGGCCCGAGGACGGCCGCGCAGTCGATGAGCGTGCAGCGAACGGCGGTGGCCGGGATCCCCTGCGGCACGGTGACGTCGGCCAGGGGGAGCCGGGCGCTGTGCACCACCGCACCCGGCCACCTGGTGGACCGCCCCCGCAGCACGGTGAGGTGGGGGACGGGCGGCGGTGCGACGTCGAGCCCGGCGAGCGCAGCCGACGTGAGGTGCGACGTGACGTTGCCGGCGGGCCCGCCCAGGTGCGCCGCCATCGCTCGCTGCTGCCAGGTGAGCGGCGCCCCGCCCACCCGATACACGCCCCGTCCGACTCGGACCCATCGTCCTTGGGTGGCTCGGGTCTGCACCGCATTCGGGGAGAACCCGATCGCGAGCGCCTGTCGGTAGGTGAGGAGCCCGTGTTGTGTGGCGGCGAGGTCGGCCGCCGCTGCGTCTCGTGGTGCCATGCGCCGCAGCTTCCCGCAGGGGTCTGACAGGTCGCCCTGCGTGGCCGCCTCACCACGGGGCGATCGGGATCGAGGCCCTGAGGTGGCAGCAGTTGTGTGGGCTGGGCCGTGACAGGTGCTGCCACCTCCGGGAAGGCGGCGGTCGGAGCCGGAGCACCCGGCGAGCGCAGGAGTCAGACGTTGATGCCGACGATCAGCTTGGCCTGGTAGGGCGGGGCGAAGGTGCGGAGGTGGCGGCCGACCTGCCCCACGAGCGCGTCCTGGTAGGCGAGCTTGCGGATCATGTAGGAGTGGGTCTCCTTGGGATCCAGGTACAGGTTGAACAGCTTGCCGTAGGGGAACTTCTGCAGGACCCCGCTGAAGCCGCCGGTTCCCTGCACGTCGGCCTGGCTGATCGGGTCGTCCCCCACGGCGTTGAGCATGAACTTGTACTCGCCGCACCGCAGGGCCGAGAACGACTGGCCGAGCCAGTAGTAGTGGTACTTGCGGTTCGACCTCGCGCCGGGGGCGAGCAGGAACGAGCTCTGGTCGATCCCGTCGATGAAGCGGTCGTCGGGGACGGCATCGTCCAGCCCCGCCAGCCCGAGGCACGTGGGGAGGATGTCGGTGAAGTCGAACAACCCGTCGTTCGACTGGCCGCCGTCGATCAGCCCGGGCCACGCCACCACGAACGGCACCCGCACGCCGCCCTCCCAGGTGGACCCCTTGGCGCAGCGGAACGGGGTGTAGGCCGCGTCGGGCCAGGTCTCCATCTCGGGCCCGTTGTCCGAGGTGACCATGATGATCGTGTCGTCGAGCTGGCCGGTGGCCTCGAGCCGGGCCACGATCCGCCCGACGATCTCGTCGAGCTCCACGATCGTGTCCTTGTAGGGGTGCTTGGCCGGCGAGACCCCGAGGAAGCGCTCGTGGGGGTAGTTGTCGAAGTGGGCGCCGCGGGTGTTGTGGTAGAGGAACCACGGCTTGTCGCCGGTGGCCATGCGGTCGATGAAGGCCTCGGAGTACTCGCACCACAGCTGGTCGAGCTCCGAGAGCACCGGGATGGTGACCTCCTGCACGTTCTCGAGCTCGCCGCCGCGCACCGCCTTCACGAAGCACGTGTTGAAGGGCTGGTTCTCCACCCACTCGGTGCGGGCCCGGTTGTAGACGATCTCCGGGAAGAAGTACGGGTCCCGCCACTCGGTGTACATGTCCGACACCGAGAGGAACCCGTAGAAGTCGTCGAACCCGACGTGCTGGGGCTGGGACTCCACGTTCTCGCCGAGGTGCCACTTGCCCACGGCCTGGGTGACGTAGCCCCGGGCCGACAGGACCTCCGCCAGGGTCACCTCGCCCTGGAGGCCGCCACGTTCGCCGTACATGGGCGGTCGCTGGAGACCGTGGCGCATGGGCAGGCGCCCGGTGAGGAGGGTGGCGCGCGAGGGCGTGCAGGAGGGCTCGGAGTAGGCCGACGTGAGCTTGAGGCCCCGGGCCGCGAGCGCATCGATGTGCGGCGTGGGCGCGCCCACCGCGGCGCCGCCGCCGTAGCAGCCGAAGTCGCCCCAGCCGACGTCGTCCATGAGGATCACCACGATGTTGGGGGAGCGGCCGCCGTGGCGGTCGGTCCAGCCGGCGAGGCGCTCGGCGGCCACGGCGAGGTCTCCCTCGTGGACGAAGCGGGGCTCGCGGTGGTCGGCGAGCGGCGTGGTCGGGCTGGCGATCGGGTCGAAGTCCACGGGTCCCCCTGAGGTGTCGGTCGGCCAACTGTAGGGACGGGGGGTGGCGCTCGCCGTCGGTGGGGCGAATCGGGGGAGGTGCGGGCGCTCGCTCCTGCGAGACTGTGGCCACCATGTGGTTCCGACTCACCAAGCACCACGGCCTGGGCAACGACTTCCTCGTGCTGCTCACCGACGACGCCGAGCTCCACGCCGACCGCGAGGCGTGGAGCGAGCGCGCCGTCGAGTGGTGCAACCGGCCCTACGGCATCGGCGCCGACGGCCTGCTGATCGGCCGGTACGACCATCCCGACCCCGAGATCGACCTCCTGATGACCCTCGTCAACGCCGACGGCTCCTTCGCCGAGATGAGCGGCAACGGCATCCGCTGCCTCGCCCAGGCCGAGGCCATGCGCCGGGGAACCCTCGACGTCTTCCTCGCCATCGGCACCGACGGCGGGTGGCGTTCCGTGCAGGTGCGCCCGGACCCGGAGGGCGAGCGCCACACCGTGCTGGCCAGCGTCGACATGGGCCCCGTGCGGCCCGGTCCCGAGCCGTACGGGAAGCTCCACGTCACCGACGAGATGCTCGACGACTTCGGCGGCGAGAGCGGCCTCGGGCTCGACGTGATCGAGGCCGACACGTTCGACGTGGGCAACCCCCACCTCGTGCTGCTGGTGCCCGACGCCGACCTGGTCGACGTGGCCCGCGCCGGGCGCCTGCACCAGGACCTCTACCCCAACGGCATCAACGTGCACTACGTCTCGCCGTCGCCCGACCAGGACGACACGATGGTGATGTACCCCTGGGAGCGTGGCGTGGGCGTCACCGACGCGTGCGGCACCGGCGCCACCGTGGTGGCCCATGCCGCCCACCGGTGGGGGCTGGTGGGGGATCGGGTCCAGGTCCGCATGCCCGGCGGCACCGCCGACGTGCAGGTGGCCGCCACCATGACCCTCAACGGGCCGAGCACCTTCGTCGCCAGCGTGGACATCCCCCGATGAGCTCGCCCGAGCCGCCCGCGGACCTCGAGGCCGACGTCGACCAGGACGACGTCGAGGTCGTCGACGCGGTCGATGCCGACGCCGACGAGAGCCACCGCGGCGCGTTCGGCGACTTCGGCGGCACCACCGACGCCCTCATCGACCGCACCTTCCGGGAGCGCATCGTCATCGTGGGCGTCACCCTGGCCGGGGGTGACGTGGAGCAGACCGAGTTCGACCTCGACGAGCTGGCCCTGCTGGTGGACACCGCCGGGGCCGACGTGGTGGGCCGGGTGGTGCAGCGCCGCGTGGCGCCCGATCCCGCCACCTACCTCGGCAAGGGCAAGGCCCAGGAGCTCAAGGAGCTCTCCGAGGCGCTCGACTGCGACACCGTGGTGTTCGACGACGAGCTCACGCCGGCCCAGCAGCGCAACCTCGAGAAGCTGCTCGGCCGCACGGCCCTGGACCGCACCGCCGTGATCCTCGACATCTTCGCCCAGAACGCGGCCAGCGTGGAGGGCCGGGCCCAAGTGGAGCTGGCCCAGCTCCGCTACCTCAAGCCCCGCCTGCGCGGCAAGGGCCAGGGCCTCTCGCAGCAGGCCGGCGGCATGTCGGCCGGCGGCGGCGCACGCGTGGGATCCCGCGGCCCCGGCGAGACCCAGCTCGAGACCGACCGACGCCGCATCACCCGTCGGATCCACAAGCTCGAGGCCGACCTGCGCACGATGTCGGCGCACAAGGACACCCAGTACAAGCGCCGCGGTCGCAGCCGGGCCGCCCAGGTGGCGATCGTGGGCTACACCAACGCCGGCAAGTCCACGCTGCTCAACCGCCTGAGCGGTGCCGGGGTCCTCGTGGAGGACCGCCTCTTCGCCACGCTGGACGCCACCACGCGCCGCCTGCAGCTCCCGGGCGGCGAGGCGGTCCTGCTCACCGACACCGTGGGGTTCGTCCGCAAGCTGCCCCACCAGCTCGTGGAGTCGTTCCGGTCCACCCTGCGCGTGGCCGCCGAGGCCGACCTGCTGGTGCACGTGGTCGACGGCTCGGGCCCCGACCCTGCCGCCCACATCGACGCGGTGCGCGAGGTGCTGGCCGAGATCGGCGCCGGTGACGTGGCCGAGCTGCTGTGCTTCAACAAGGCCGACGCCGCGCCCGACGTCGACAAGCTCGTCGAGCGCCACCAGGGCTCGGTGGCCATCTCGGCGCGCACCGGCGAGGGGGTCGAGCACCTGCTCGCCACCATCGGCGACCGCCTGCGCCACGCCACCGACGTGGTGGAGCTGCTCGTGCCGTTCGAGCGCGGCGACGTGCTGGCCGAGGTGCACCGGGAGGGCGAGGTGCTGGTGGAGGAGGTCGGCCCCGACGGCATGCACCTCACCGCCCGCCTCGACGAGGCGGCGTCGGCCAAGCTCGCCGCATGGGTGGCCGGTTGACACCCGAACCCCGAGGCCCCGCCACGGCGGGCCGGTACGGTGTGCGGCCGTGACCGACCACGCACCCACCCGCACCGATGCCGCCTGGGCCGTGGGCATCGCCTCGTTCGCCGTCGACACGGGGAAGGTGCTCGACACCTGGTACCCCGAGCCGATCCTCGGCCTGACCGAGGGCGCCCTGCGTCTGGCCGAGGCCGTCGACCACCGCGGCGGACCGGGCACGTTCGAGCTCAACCGGGGCCAGACCATGGACGCGCTGCGGGTGGACGTCGGGGAGTTCATCGGCACCGACACGGTCCGCCACGTGCGCCGCGCTGCGGTGGTCACGTTCGTGCCCGACCTGGCCGCGCCGCCGGCGGACGCCCACGACGTCTACCTGCGCCTCCACCTGCTCTCCCACCGCCTGGTGCGGCCGAACACCGTCAGCCTCGACGGGATCTTCGGCCTGCTCACCAACGTGGTCTGGACCAGCCAGGGACCGTGCGCGGTGGAGGGCTTCGAGCAGACCCGGCTCCGGCTGCGCGCCGCGGGTCGTGAGGTCACCGTGTACGGGGTCGACAAGTTCCCGCGCATGGCCGACTACGTCATCCCGAGCGGCGTGCGCCTGGCCGACGCCGACCGTGCCCGCCTGGGCGCCCACCTCGGCGAGGGCACCACGGTCATGCACGAGGGGTTCTGCAACTACAACGCCGGCACCCTCGGCACCGCCATGGTGGAGGGGCGCATCAGCGCCGGCGTGGTGGTGGGAGAGGGCTCCGACGTCGGCGGCGGCGCCTCGATCATGGGCACGCTCTCGGGCGGCGGGAAGGAGGTCGTCTCGGTGGGCGAGGGCTGCCTCATCGGGGCCAACGCCGGCATCGGGATCTCCCTCGGCGACCGGTGCACGGTGGAGGCGGGCCTCTACGTCACCGCCGGCACCCGGGTGACCACGCCCGACGGCCAGGTCGTCAAGGCCTCCACGCTCTCGGGCCAGAGCGACCTGCTGTTCCGGCGCAACTCCACCACGGGCACGGTGGAGGTCCTCTCGGCCACGGTCGACTGGGGGTCGCTCAACACCGACCTCCACCACAACGACTAGCCGTGGCCGGCTTCACCCCGCCCCCGTACCCCTACGACCGCCTCGCCCCGCTCCAGCAGCTGGCCACGGCCGTCCCGGGGGGCTTGGTCGACCTGTCGATCGGCACGCCCTGCGACCCGCCGCCGCCCGAGGCCATGGCGGCCCTGGCCGACCCGGCCGCCACCCGCAGCTACCCGCCGTCGATCGGTACCGCCGCCTATCGAGCGGCCGCCGCCGGCTGGCTCGAGCGCCGCTTCGGCGCGTCGGTCGGCGTCGAGCAGCTCGCGGCGTGCGTGGGGACCAAGGAGCTGGTGGCCGGCATCCCGCAGTGGCTGCGCCTGCGGACCCCCGACCGCGACACGGTGCTGTACCCCGCGATCAGCTACCCCACCTACGCCATGGGGGCCACCCTCGCCGGTTGCCGGGCGGTCCCCGTGCCGGTGGACGACGGCTGGCGCATCCGACTCGATGCCATCGAGGAGTCCGACGCCGAACGGGCCCTGTGCCTCTGGGTGAACACGCCGGGGAACCCGGCCGGCGGCCTCGATGACCTCGCCGCCGCCGCGGCCTGGGGTCGCGAGCGGAACGTGCCGGTGCTCTCCGACGAGTGCTACGCCGAGTTCACCTGGGACGGCCCGCCGCGCACGATCCTCCAGCACGGCACCTCCGGCGTGCTGGCGGTGCACTCCCTCAGCAAGCGGTCCAACTTCGCCGGGGCGCGGGCCGGGTTCTACGCCGGCGATCCCGAGCTCGTGCGCTACCTGTCCGAGGTGCGCAAGCACGCCGGGTTCATGGTGCCCGGGCCGGTGCAGGCGGCCGGCGCGGTGGCCTGGGCCGACGACGCCCACGTGGCGCAGCAGGCCGCCCGCTACCGCGAGCGGCTCGAGCTGCTCGTGCGGGCGTTCGGGGCGTACGGCCTCGACGCCCGGCTCCCCGGCGGGGCCTTCTACCTGTGGGTGCCGGCGCCCGACGGCGACGCGTGGGAGCTGGCCCGCCAGCTGGCCGAGGTGGGTGGCGCGCTGGTCAGCCCGGGGGAGTTCTACGGGCCCGACGGCGCCGGCCACGTTCGGGTGGCGGCCGTGCAGCCCCTCGACCGGATCGAGCTCCTCGCGGAGCGGCTGGGGGCCTGACCAGCCCGGAACCGGTCGACCGCACCGGGGGTCCGATGGGCGAGACTGGCGCGATGCAGCCGATGATGCCCCCGCCCTCCGCCGGTCCCGTGGCGCCTGCCGACCGCAAGGGCGGCGTGGCCCTGGTGCTCGGGGTGCTGCTGCTGGTGGGCGGGATCGTGTTCGGCATCGTGCTGGCCGTCACGGGCGTGGCGGGCGTGTCGAGGGCGGTCGACGACATGCAGCGCGTCCCGGCGCCGGGCACCGGCACCGTGGAGATCGCCGACCCCGGCACCTACCACCTGTACTACGAGCAACCGCAGGGACTCGTGAGCGACACCTCCTCGAACCTCTACGCCGGGGACCTTGCGATCACGGCGCCGAACGGCGCCCTCCTGGCCATCTCCTCGTCGTCGTCCACCACCACCTACGACTTCGACGGCCACCACGGCCGCAGCATCGGGCAGTTCCGCGCCGATCAGGCCGGCACGTACCGGATCCGCACCCGCTCGGTCGACGCCCGCGAGGGCGACGAGTTCTCCTTCGGACCCACCGGCTACATCGCCGTGGCCGACGACTCGCCGCTGAGCAGCCTGTGGCGCGTGCTGCTCGGCGTGTTCGGCGGCGGGGCCATGAT
>JAHBSN010000087.1 GCA_019639095.1 Actinomycetota bacterium | reverse complement strand
CCTACACAGACCATCTGACACGCCCCGGCCCGCACCCGTCGGGCCAGGTGCTCCACCGCCACGATCAGCGCCCTGGCGTCGTCGGCGTCGACGGGGTCGATCCCCGTGGCGAACAGGTCGTCGATCGCGGCTTCGGCGCGGGCCAACGCCGCACCGCCAACACCTCGATCCGCCGTCTCCGCCATGGCCCCAAACCTACCGAGGGGGTATGACACTCAGATCCGCACGATCCCTCTCGGCCCACCTCGCTCAGCACGACGCCCCACACCATGTCCGGATCGCAGGGCATCGCGTCGACTTCTCCCCGGCATGCGGTCGGAAGTCGACCCAACGGGCGCAGGAGTCGGACACGGCGCTCGGGGTGGGCCGGTACGGTCGGGCCATGGCACCCCTTCGCATCGGCATCCTCGGCGCCGCCCGCATCGCCCCGCCCGCCGTGATCAAGCCGGCGGCCGCCCACCCCGACGTGGCGGTGACGGCGATCGCGGCCCGGGACCCCGAGCGGGCCCGCGCCTTCGCCACCAAGCACGCCATCCCCACGGTCCACCCCACCTACGACGCCCTGCTCGCCGACCCCGAGATCGACGCCGTCTACAACCCGCTGCCCAACGGCCTGCACGCCCGGTGGACCATCGCCGCCCTCGAGGCCGGCAAGCACGTGCTGTGCGAGAAGCCCTTCACGTCGAACGCGGCTGAGGCCCGGGAGGTGGCGGCGGTGGCCGACGCCCGCCCCGACCAGGTGCTGATGGAGGCGTTCCACTACCGGTACCACCCGTTCGCCGAGCGGATCCGGTCGATCGCCTCGGGTGGGGAGCTCGGCACGATCCGGCGGGTCGACACGTCGATGTGCATCCCGCTGCCCCTCTTCAACGACATCCGCTACGACCTGTCGCTCGCCGGCGGCGCCACCATGGACGTCGGCTGCTACGCCATCCACGTGCTTCGGCTCCTGGCGGGGGAGGAGCCCGAGGTGGTGTCGGCCACGGCCAAGCTGCAGAAGCCCGGCATCGACCGCGCCATGTCGGCCGAGGTGCGCTTCCCCGGCGGGGCGAGCGGTGGCTTCCGGTGCTCGATGTGGTCGAGCACCCTCCTGTCGATGGGCGCCACCGTGGTGGGCGACACCGGGACCCTCAAGGTCCGCAACTTCACGATGCCCCACCTCGGCGGCAAGCTCACGGTGATCACGCCGAACGGCAAGCGCTCGGAGAGGGGCGGCGACGGCCGCACCTACACGCACCAGATGGCGGCGTTCGCCGACGCGGTGCTGCGCGGCGGGCCCGTGCTGACCCCGCCGAGCGACTCGATCGCCACCATGGAGGTCATCGACGCCGCCTACGCCGCCGCCGGCCTCCCGCTGCGGGGCACCTGAAGCCCGACGAGCCCGATCAGGGCTCGGCGCGCAGGCCCTCGGTGAAGTCGCCGCCGCTTGCCACCTGCGCCCAGTCGGACTCGGTGCCGATGCGCACCGGGGTGAGCCGGGAGGTGGTGGTGCCGTCGCCGAGCTCGCCGCGCTGGTTCTTGCCCCAGCACCACAGCGTGCCGGGCGCCCGGATGCCGCACGTGTGGGCGCTCCAGTACTCGTTCCCGCCGCCGGAGCCGCCGGCCTGGTTGGTCCCACCGGCGCTGACCGAGGTCCAGTACGACTCGGTGCCCACCCGCACCGGCGCGAGCCGCGTGGTGGTGGTGCCGTCGCCCAGCTGGCCGTAGTCGTTGCCGCCCCAGCAGTAGAGGCTCAGCGAGCGCAGGCCGCAGGAGTGGTAGATGCCGACGCTCACCTGGTCCCAGTCGGACTCGGTGCCGACGCGGACCGGGCTGAGGCGCCGCTCGGCGGTGCCGTCGCCGCTGCCGTAGCCCCAGCACCACAGCTCGCCCGACCCGCGCAGTCCGCAGGACCCGTAGGCGACGTCGATCGCCGTCCAGTCCGACGCGGTGCCGATGCGCGTGGGTGACTCGCGCTGCTCCTCGGTTCCGTCGCCCACGACACCGCCGACGAGCGTGCCCGCACCCCAGCAGTAGAGCTCGCCGCCTCCGCGGATCCCGCACGTGTCGTGCTGGCCGGCCGCGACCGCCGTCCAATCCGAGGCGACACCCACCCGCTGCGGCGTCGCCTCGTAGTCCGAGGTGGTGCCCAGTCCCAGCTCGCCGACGTTGTTCGAGCCCCAGCAGTACAGGTCGCCGGCGCCCCAGAGCGCGCACTGGTGCTCGAACCCGACCGACACGCTCGTCCACTGCGGGGGCGTGCTCGGGCCGACGGCCTCGACGTCGCCGTAGAAGCCCTCGCACGTGAGGCGCTGGCCGGCGTCGATGCCGCACGTGCGGCTCATGCCGGCGTCGACGGTGCGCCACGCCTTCCCGCCCCCGACGTCGACCGGCGCCGTGGCCGTCGACCCCTTGGTCGGGGTGTCGAACCCCCACCCGTAGCGCACGTTGCAGCCCGTCAGCCCGAGCGCGGCCACCAGGACGATCGCGATTCCCACCCGCTTCATGTCCGAATCGTGGCAGATCGGTCTGCGCCGTGCTCGTGGCGCGCTGAATCCGGACGAGCGCGGACCGGCGACCCGGTACGGTGGCCGCCGACTGGCCGTGGCGCAGCTTGGTAGCGCACCGCGTTTGGGACGCGGGGGCCGTGGGTTCAAATCCCACCGGCCAGACCACCATCCATCCTGGGGTTGACGAAGGTCCCCTCAGACCGTGCACAGAAGTCGAGTTCGGCCGCCCTCCGGGGCGGCCGGAGTCGTTCCCGGGCCCCGATCTCAGCCTTCCAGCACCGGGGCTTCGGCAGCCCGTCAGCCAGCCAGGCGGTTCGCAGCGGCGTCGCCGGCGCGCTTCGCAAGCCCAAGGGGAGGAGGGGGGCGGCCGCTCCAACGGGCACAGGTAGCCTCGCCGCGGTGGGAACCGGCGACGTGCTGGCGGGGATCGAGGAGTTCGCCTGGGCCTCCCACCACGACTCGTTCGTCCTGCCTCACGAGTTGGGGCCCGGCCATGAGCATGGGGTCCGGCTCCCGGTCCAACCGCCCAGCGGCATCAGGGACGAGCCAGTCGACGTGCAGGCGCGAGGACTCGTCCGAGAGCTCGTCGAAGGGTTCCTGAGCTCGTGAGCGCGCCGGAAGACGTGTACCTCGGGGAGAGCGCACACCTCGACGGGTTCTGGCCCGACCGGGCCGCTGAGGACTTCACGTGGGAGCAGGGCCCGATCGTCGACCGGGTGCCAGGGTTCCGGGTTCGACGCGTCAGTCCGCGAGAGCAGGACGACGGCTGGGTGTACGCATCCCTCGGCGCTTGGGAGGCGACCGTCGGCACCGGAGCAGGATGTGAGTTCGTCGTGCACTCCCCGGTCGAGTCGGCGCTGCACGTGGAGCTCCTGGCCATGGTCGTGGACTTCCACGCAGACCCGGCCTACGCACCGCTCGACGTCGGACGCGTCGTGGAGATCGGCCGGCCATGGCTCCACGGGTCGAACCTGACGCACCTGCTGGTGTCGCTCCCGTACCCGTGGGGACCGGAGCTCGAGTGCTGCTCCCTACCAGGACTCCACGTCCGGTACCTCTGGCTGACACCTATCACTGCCTCGGAGGCGGCGTTCGTACGTGAACACGGGGCCGAAGCACTTGAACAGCGGCTCGAGGCGGACGCGGTGAACAGCCTTGCGGCGTCTCGAGCGCCCGTCATCTGAACTCGGCGCCCCGCTTCGGTCTGTCGGGCGAGTCCCGGCGTCGGCTGTCGATGACCTCGAGTGCCCCTACGAGCTTGACGGCGAAGCATCCGAACTCGTCGAAGCGTCCCGGTCTCATCCCGGCGCGCCTGGGGCGGTGATCGTGGCTGGAACGGTCGGGTTCGGGGTAGCTCGCGGCCACCGAACGACGGGAGCTCGCCATGACGATGTTCGCGAGGGCAGGACGCCACCAGCTCGAGCCGGTGGCCGACGACGGGGCATCGGGGCCCGGCATCCCCACGAAGCGCCTCACCCCCGACGGCCACGAGGTGGTGCCGGGCGCGGTCGCCCAGGGGTTCCCGCACCCGTGGCCGGAGCTGCGGGTGCAGGCGGTGTACGAGACGGTCGACCCCGACTCCTTCCGGGGCCAGGTCCTCTGCGGGGGCGTGGTGCTCGGCACCACCGAGGTCACCGAGCTCGAGCCCGATGCCATCCGCCTGGCCGAGGACCTCGTGGTGGCCGCCGTCGGCCGGCTGTTCCCGACCTCCGAGCAGCCGCCCGTCGCCGGCTAGCGCGGCGCCTCCACACCCGCTCCCGGCGGCAGCGCCGTGGCCCCGGGCACCTGCGACGCGGCGCACGTGTCCTGGTAGGTGAGCAGGATCAGCCGGAGCGCGCCCTCCACGGCGGGGTCGGGCCCCGGCACCGACCACGAGGCCAGCTGGTCGATGGAGGCCGCCAGGTCCGTGGTCAGCGCGGTGGCGGCCTCGGCCTGGGCCGACCCGGGACGGGCCGAGGCGAGCTCGGCGGGGTCCACCTCGGCGAGGACGTCGGCCCACACCGGCGGGCTGGTCACGGGCTGGAGCGGGTCCTCATCCGCGGCGGCCCCGGTGACGGCGCGGATCCGGTAGGCGAGGGCGCCCACGTCGGCGCACCACTCGGCGTCGGGTCCGCCTGGCACCAGCCGGACGAGGAAGGTCCCGTCGGGCTCCACGTAGCGGGCGACGAGGTCGGGGCCGGTCACGTCGGGCAGCACGTCGGTGACGATGAGGCGCGGCTGGTCGCGACGGCCCTGGCGCCGGGGCTCGTCCTCCATCTCGTTCGAGTCCTCGAAGCGGATGTCGTAGCCGTGGGCGAGCAGGTCGGTGCCCACGCCCTTGGACACCGAGATCCACGAGCTGAAGCCCTCGCCGACGATGAGGTAGGTGCCCGGTGGCACCCGCTCCCGGACCTGCCGGCTCAGCGCGGTGGCCTGCTGGGAGGGCTGGCGCACCACCGGCTCGCCGAGCGGCGCCGCCACCACCAGCAACCCGGTCAACGCCACGACCGCCGCGGTCGGGATCCGGCGAGCCCGGGAGGCGGGGTTGGCGGCGAGCCGCCGGAGGAGGTGCTCGGCGGCCTCGATGGCGGTGAGGGCGGCCGCCATCCACACGACGGCGGCCACGGCCTGCACCCAGATCACGAAGTAGGTCTGGGTGGCCAGCTCGTCGCCGGGGCGGGCGGCCAGCCCCACGACGGCGGCGGCGGTGCTGCTCAGGGCCACCACGAGCAGCGACCGGAGCGCCGCGCTGCCGCGGGTGACGGCCCAGTTGATCGCGAAGGCGAGCAGCGCGAGGGCGGCGAGGAGCGGGACGAGCGCCACCTCCGAGAGGTCCACCAGCACCTCGAGGTCGCTGGACAGGTCGCGGTGGTCGAGGCCGGGGAGGCTCGTGGCGTAGGTGAGCACCGACCCCGCCGCCGGACCCAGGCCGAGCTGGCCCGACTTCACCGAGGTGCGGGGCACCACGCCCACCTGGCCGAGCAGGTACTCGGCCACCACGCCGAGGTTTCCCGGCCAGCGCACCGCCACGTCGATGATCGGTGGGAGCCACACGAGCGCCAGGACCGCCACGACCGCCCACCAGGCGCGGGTGCGCGGCGGGCGCTCGTGGCCGACGAACCGTCGGTGCGCGGCCACGGCCAGGCAGCCCAGGACGGCCAGGCCGGCTACGGGCAGGGTCTGGAGGCCGACCTGGAGGCAGAAGCTGCCGGCCAGCAGCACCACGGCGCAGTCCCGACGCAGTACGCCCGCCCCAGCGGCGCGCAGCCTGGGGAAGGCGGTCATCGGCGTTGAGCGGGCGGACCAACCAGTTCAGGCCCATCCGGACCGAGAGCAGGGCGAGGCCCAGGCCCACCGCGACCAGGCCCGCCCGGCCGGCGGTGCGCTCGCCGAGGGCGAGGCAGGCACCGATGGCCACCAGCGGCACGATCGCGGCGCCGACCACGAGGCCCACCGGCGACCAGCCCGACACGGCGTAGGGGACCGCCATCACGTAGTAGGCGACGGGTCCGAGGTGGTTCGGGTTCTGGTCCTCGTAGGCGACGCCGGCGGTGGACTCCTGCCCGATCAGCGGGGGATCGGTGGTGAAGACCTGCATGGTGCGGCGCGCGATGTAGGCGTCGTCGCCGTCGGGCACCCACCCACCGGTCATGTGCGCCACCGCCGACCACAGCACCGGAACGCTGACCACGGCCCACAGGACCAGGAGCAGCCGATGTCTGGTGATCCTCATCGTGCACCCGCGGGCTGCTGGTTGGTCCGGCGGTGGAGAGGGTAGGCCAGCCGGCAGGCACGCGGCGAAGGGGAAGGTCATGCGGCGGACGATCGGAGCGGTGGTGAGCGCGGCGGCGCTCGTGGCGATGCTCAGCGGGTGCGAGGGGGCGATCGAGAACCACGTGCGCCAGCGGTTCGAACCCGACCCGCCGGTGGCCGACGAAGGGCTGCGAACGCTCGCCCGGGCGCACTCCGAGCAGATGTGCAGCGACGGCGCGGTGTCCGCCACGTCGGATCCCGACGCCACCTACGGCGAGGTCGCGGTGGAGCTCGTCGACCGCGAGCCGTTGGACCCGGACCTCGACCCGCCCGAGGACGACCACGCGGCCACGGTCGAGATCTGGGACCGGTTCGACCACGATCCGCGCCTCGATGCCGAGACGTGGGAGCGGATGGGCGCCGGCCAGGCCACCTGCGACGACGGCAACCTCTACATGACGTTGGTGCTGCAGGCCGATCCGGCTCCGCCGTTCCCGGGCTGGGCCTCGGGGGTTCGCCGGGCGACCGCGGGCGACGGCACGACCTCGTTCGGCGGCATCACCGCCGACGGGGGGACCGTCGCCATCCAGAGCGAGGCGTCGGACCTCGCGCCGGGATCATCGACCCCGGACGCGTGGCTCTACGACGTCGGCTCGCACACGCTGAGCCCGCAGGGGATCGGGGCAGCGGTGCCGGCGCTGTCGCCCGACGGGTCCACCCTCGTGTTCATGCGGGAGGTCATCGAGAACGGCTCGGTCGTGTTCCCGATCGAGTCGCGCGCCCTCGCCGACGGCACCACCACCCGGCTCGTGACCAACTTCTCGCCGGGCGACCCGCGCTCGCTGTCGGCCGACGGATCGGTGGTGGCCGTCCAGGTCTACGGCGCCGGCGGCTCGACGCTCCAGCTGATCCGCAACGGGACCGTCGAGTCGGGCGGCAGCCTCGACGGGGCCAGCTTCGCCCTCTCGGTCTCCGACGACGGCACCCGGCTCGCCAGCAACGGCTTCGACGCGTCGGTGCGCGACCTGGTGGTGGGCTTCGACGTCGCCGTGGCGAGCAACTGCCTCAACTCGAGCACCCAGCTCCCCTCCACCGGCAGCTCGCTGTCCGCCAGCGGTGGTGCCTTCGCGTACGCCTGCTACGACCGGCCCGGAGACCCGTCGGACACCGACCACCTCGGCGACCTCTTCGTGTGGGACCGCAACACCGGCACCTCGGTGCGGGTGACGCCGGGCGACGACGGCCTGGCGGTCCAGGGCCAGCCCTCGATGTCCGACGACGGCCGGTTCGTGGCGTTCAGCTACGGCAGCTCGGACACGACCGGCGCCACCTACCTGTGGGATCGCGCCGGCGGCGTCCTGACCCAGATCGCCACCGTGCCCTCCGAGGTTGCGGTGTCGGGTGACGGGAGCGTGGTGGCGTTCTGCGCCGTCGCCCCCGACCGCGCGAGCGGCAGCTCGATCCAGGACCTCTTCGTCTGGCACAACCCGGCGGCCTAGGGCGGCCCCCGGCGAGCGCGAACGGTGGACGCGCGGCCCGGGCGGTCGTAGCGTCCGACCTGACCGCGGGCAGGGGGCTGGGCATGGCTGGGTCGACGGGGGCGGGGGTGCGTCGTGCATCGACGATCCGGTGGCGCTGGCTGGCGATCGCCTCGTCGCTCGTGGCCCTCTCGGGGTGCGGGCCCAACGGGCTCTGGGCCTGGGGCCGTTCGTCGGAGGGCCAGCTCGGACTGGGCTCCACCGGCGCGCCGCGAACCGCGCCGGTGCAGGTGGGCGGCGTCACCTGGAAGGCGGTGGCCGCATCGGCCGACGGCGACCACAGCTGCGCCATCGCCGGCGACGACACCCTGTGGTGCTGGGGCGCGAACGGCTCGGGCCAGCTCGGCTCGGCGGCCGAGCCCTACCGCTCGACCCCGAGCAAGGTCGGCTTCTCCACCTGGCGGACGGTGAGCGCCGGGGGCTCGCACACGTGCGCGATCCGCTCGAACTACTCGCTGTGGTGCTGGGGCGAGGGCGCCGACGGGCAGCTCGGCGACGGGACCACGACGAGCCGGCCCGACCCCGTGCAGGTGGGCACCTTCGCCTGGCTCGCGGTGAGCGCGGGCGACCGCCACACCTGCGCCATCCGGTCGAACGGCACGATGTGGTGCTGGGGGGCGAACGGCTCGGGCCAGGTCGGCGACGGGACCGGCCTCGATCGATCCAGCCCGGCGGCGGTGGGCTGGGCGACGTGGTCCTCGGTGAGCGCCGGGGGATCCCACACGTGCGCCGTCGCGTCGGACGGCCACGCCTCGTGCTGGGGCGCGAACGCGTCCGGGCAGGTGGGGGACGGGAGCACCGAGGATCGGCTGGAACCGGTGGCCGTCGGGACCGAATCCTGGCGGTCCGTGAGCGCCGGAGGCGCCCACAGCTGCGGCGTCCGACTCGACGAGACGCTCTGGTGCTGGGGCGCCAACGGCTCGGGACAGGTGGGCGACGCGAGCACCGTCGACCGCGCCACCCCGGTGGCCCTCGGCGGTGGTTCCTGGCGGTCCGTCGGCGCCGGCGCGGCCCACTCGTGCGCCATCCGGGGCGACGAGGGCCTCTGGTGCTGGGGTGCCGGGGGGTCGGGCCGGGTCGGCGACGGCACCACGGTGGACCACGCCAGCCCGGTGCGGATCGGCACCGGCGTCTGGCAGGCGGTGGCCGCCGGCGGCCGGCACACCTGCGCGCTGCAGAGCCAGCAGAACGCCGGGTCGCGGGCCTGCTGGGGCGCCAACGACGTGGGCCAGGTCGGCGACGCCACCGTGCTGGATCGGACGGCGCCCGTGGTGCTGCGCGGGTCGCTGGCCGACTGGACGGCCGGCTCGGCCGGAGGTGGCCACAGCTGCGCCATCGACCCGGCGAAGGCGCTGTGGTGCTGGGGGCTCAACACCTACGGCGCGGTGGGCGACGGCACCACCACCAACCGGCCGGCACCGGTCCAGGTGGGGGTGGCCTCCTGGAAGGCGGTGAGCGCCGGTGGCTACCACACCTGCGCGATCCGGTCGGACGACACCCTGTGGTGCTGGGGCTACAACGCCTACGGCGGGCTCGGCGACGGCACCACCACGAACCGGTCCACCCCGGCGCAGGTGGGTTCGGCCACCTGGAAGGCCGTGAGCGCCGGGGCCTCCCACACCTGCGCGGTCCGGTCCGACGACGCTGTGGTGCTGGGGCTGCAACCAGTTCAGCCCGACTGGGCGGCCAGCATACCGGCTGACCGCTCGACGCCGGTGCAGGTGGGGTCGGACACCTGGAAGGCGGTGGGGGCCGGCGGCTTCCACACGTGCGCGGTCCGCTCCGACGACACGCTGTGGTGCGTCGGCGACAACAGCGACGGCCAGGTGGGCGACGGCACCAGCGCCAACCGGTCGACCCCGGTGCAGGTCGGTGTGGCCACCTGGAAGTCGGTGAGCGCCGGGCGCTGGCACACCTGCGCCGTCGGCGCCGACGACGCGCTCTGGTGCTGGGGGTTGAACGCCGACTCGCAGCTGGGTGACGGCACCGCCACCAGCCGCTCGACCCCGGTGGCGATCGGCACCGGCACCTGGCGGTCGGTCAGCGCCGGGCGCTCCCACACGTGCGGGGTGCGCACCTACGGGACCCTCATGTGCTGGGGTCGCAACGCCGAGGGCCAGCTCGGCGACGGCACCACCACCGCCCGGTCGACGCCCACCGAGATCAGCACCCTCGTCTGGGCCTCGGTGGACGTCGGCGACGCCTTCACCCTGGCCCTCCTGCCCCGGTAGCCCTGCTCAGGCGCTCATGCGTTGACCGATCGGTGCGCTTCAGCGGCAGGCGGGCGCGCTGCTGGTCGGTGCACGACCACCGGCGCGCCCACCTGGCGCTCGGGCCGTTGGGGCGACGTGCATGTGCGCCGGTCGTTGCTCCACGACGGGTTTCGCACACGCGCGAGGGCGTGACGCGAGCAAGCTGGCTCAGGCCTGGCCGCGGACGAGACGGCCGGGGCGGGCGCCGGTGTCCCGGTCGTGGCGACGGGTGACGGTGCCGTCCACCAGCGTGGCGACGTAGCCCTCGGCGGGCTGGAGGATGCGGGCGGCGCCGGTGGGGAGGTCTCGGCGCAGCACGGGCGGGCAGATGCGCAGGGCGTCGAGGTCGATGACGTTCAGGTCGGCCCGCTTGCCGACCTCCACGGTGCCGCGGTCCGAGAACCCATAGAGCTCGGCGTTGGCCGCGCTCAGCTTGCGGACGAGCAGCTCGATCGGCAGGCGCTCGCCCCGGTCCCGGTCCCTCGCCCAGTGGGTGAGGTGGAAGGTGGTGGCCGAGCAGTCGGAGATGAAGCTGACGTGGGCGCCGGCGTCGCCGAGGCCGGTGACGGTGTCCGGGTCGAGCAGCATCTCCCGGCACACGTCGAGGTTCCCGCCCACGAAGTTGGAGCCGAACAGCGCGTAGAACGCGTGGCCGTCGTCTTCCAGCAGCAGGTCGTACATGTGCTCGACCGGGTCGAGGCCGGCGGCCGCCGCCTGGGCGAAGACCGAGTCCTCGAAGCTCGGCTCGTAGTCCACCGGGTCGGCGAGCCGGAACGTGACCGGCAGGGCGGCCACGAACAGGTCCACCACCATCTCGTTGAAGTCCATGGACGCCGGCGGCACGTTCTCCTCGCCGAGGATGGCGGCGCGCACCTCGGGCTTGCGCATCTCGGCCACCCGGTCGGCCAGCGGCAGGTGCGCGATGGCCAGGTAGCTGGGGCGCCGCTGGAACAGGTGGTACGCGTCGAGGCTGGTCATGATCGTGACCGACCTCGGCATGATCTGCGGACGCAGCACGGCGCCGCCGCGGTTGGCCTCGGCGGCGGCGTCGAGCACGTGGCGCCAGTGGTCGGGGTCCTCGAACAGCTGGGCCACGGTGAAGGTGACCGGCCGGTCGCAGGCGTGGGCCACCTCCTCCAGGATCGGCACCTCGTCGAGCAGCTTGGCCCGCTCGCCGCCCAGGCTGTTCAGCGAGCCGATGGTGCCGGCCATGATCGCCTCGAACACGCCGTGGCCGGCCTGGCGCAGCGCTGCGGCGATGGCCAGCAGCTCCTCGATCGGGGCGAACGTGCCGGGGACCGGGCTGCCCGAGCGAGCCCGGTGGCCGATCGTGCGGGAGGTGGTGAAGCCCACGGCGCCGGCGGCCATGGCGTCGGCCACCACCGTGGCCATGGCGTCGAGGTCCTCGGCGGTGGCGTCCTCGTTGGCGGCGCCGCGCTCGCCCATCACGTAGAAGCGCACGGCGCCGTGGGGGACCTGGGCGGCGACGTCGACGGCGTAGCGCCGGGCGTCGAGGGCGTCGAGGTACTCGGCGAAGGTCTCCCACTCGCCCCACGGGATGCCGTCGGCGAGGGCCGAGCCGGGGATGTCCTCCACCCCCTCCATGAGGTCGATGAGGGCGTCGTGGTCGGTGGGGCGCACCGGCGCGAACCCGACGCCGCAGTTGCCCATCACCAGCGTGGTCACGCCGTTCGACGACGAGGGCTCGAGCACGTCGTCCCACGTGACCTGGCCGTCGTAGTGGGTGTGCACGTCCACCCAGCCGGGCGTGACCAGCAGCCCGGTGGCGTCGATCACCTCGGCGGCGTCGCCCTCCACCTCGCCCAGCGCCACGATGCGCCCGTGCCGGATGCCGACGTCGGCCGCGTACGGCGGGCCGCCGGTGCCGTCGACGATGGTCCCGCCCCGGATGATCACGTCGAGCATGTGCGCCCCCTGGCGTCGTGCGCCACCCGTGGGCCGGGCGCGCTCCCCGCCGGCCACGGTACGCCCGGACCCCGAGCCGTGCCCGGGAGGGCGGGGTAGGTTCCGCCGATGGGCAGCGATGCGTTGCGGGGCCGCAAGCGGGTGGTGCCGGCGTGGTGGGCCGACGCCAAGCTCGGCATCTTCGTCCACTGGGTACCGGCGTCGGTCCCGGGCTACGCGCCCACCGCCCACGGCATCCGCGAGCTGCTGGTGTCCGACGTGGCGAACCCGATCTCGGAGACGCCGTACTCGGAGTGGTACCAGAACTCCCTGCGCTTCCCCGACAGCAGCGTGGCCCGGTTCCACCGCGAGCGCTACGGCGAGCGGCCCTACGAGGAGTTCGCCGCCGACTTCGAGGCCGGGCTCGGCACCTGGGACCCGGCCGACTGGGCCCGGCGCTTCGCCGCCGCCGGCGCCGGCTACGTGGTGCTGGTGACCAAGCACCACGACGGGTGGTGCCTGTGGCCGAGCGAGGTGCCGAACCCGCACCGCTCCGGCTGGTGCAGCGAGCGCGACCTGGTGGGCGAGCTGGCCGAGGCCGTGCGCGCCGAGGGGCTGCGCTTCGGCGTCTACTACTCGGGCGGCTACGACTGGACCTTCGACGCCACGCCCATCGGCACCTTCGCCGACGGCCTGGCCGCCACGCCCCGCGGCGACTACGTGGCCTACGCCGACGCCCAGGTGCGCGAGCTGATCGAGCGCTACGAGCCATCGGTGCTCTGGAACGACATCTCGTGGCCGTCGAGCTGGCCCGAGCTCGAGGCCCTGTTCGCCCACTACTTCGAGCGGGTGCCCGACGGCGTGGTGAACGACCGCTGGATGACCGCGCCCGACCTGCGGCGGCTCCTCAAGGTGCCCGGTGCGCGCCGGGCGATCGACGCGGTGGCCACGCGGTCGGTGCGCAAGCAGGGCTTGGTGCCGCCCAAGCCTCGCTTCTTCCAGTTCCGCACGCCCGAGTTCACCCTGCAGCCCGACATCGATCCCCAGCCGTGGGAGGTCACCCGCGGCATGGACCACGGGTTCGGGTACAACCGCACCTCCACCGAGGCCGACCACCTGACCCACGACGACCTCATCGGTGCGCTGGTGGACACCGCGTCGAAGGGCGGCAACGTGCTGCTCAACGTCGGGCCCCGCGGCGAGGACGCCCAGATCCCCGACGCCCAGCTCGCCCGCCTCGACTGGCTGGCCGGCTGGA
>JAHBSN010000086.1 GCA_019639095.1 Actinomycetota bacterium | reverse complement strand
ATCCTGCGGGCCACCGTGGCGTGCCTGGGGCGCTACGGCATCGCCAAGACCAACGTGGACGACGCGGCGCGAGAGGCCGGGGTGGCCCGGGCCACCGTCTACCGGCACTTCCCCGATGGCAAGGACCAGCTGATCGCCGAGTCGATCACCTGGGCCGTCGCCCAGTTCTTCACCGAGCTCGCCGTCGCCGTGGCCGACGCACCGGACTTCCCGACCTTCCTCGAGCAGGCGCTGGTCCACGCCCGTCTGGCGGTGGACGAGCACGAGGTCCTCCAGAAGGTGCTCGAGACCGAGCCCGAGCGGCTCCTGCCCCAGCTCACCCAGTCGGCGCCGCTCGTGATGGCCACCCTGGGCGACTACCTGGGCGAGCGGCTGGCGACCGAGGACCTGCGGCCGGGCGTGGACCCCGAGCAGGCGGGGGACTGGCTGGCTCGCATGGGGCTGTCGTTCATCCTGGCCGAGGGGCTCTGGGACCTCTCGGACCCCGCCCAGGTGCGGCGGCTGGTGCGCGAGGAGCTGCTGGCGCCGATCCTCGTCGACCCCGGGGCGGGCTGAGCACCGCGCGGTTCGTCCGCGCGGTCGGTCAGGTCGAGGCGGTGGCGGGTTCGGTGGTGCCGGAACCGGCGGCTGCGTCGGCCATCGACGTCGCCAGGTGCCCGTACCGGCGCTCGACCTTCGCCCGCTTGCGGGGGTCGACGTTGATCTTCGACAGGTCGCCGTCGTAGAGGGCGAGCACCCGCTTGTCCATCACCTTGCGCCACAGGGGCGGCAGGTAGGCGATGCCGATCATGGTGCCGTAACCGGAGGGCAGCTGCGGGGCCTCGTCGAAGGTCCGCAGCGTCTGGTAGCGCCGGGTCGGGTTGGCGTGGTGGTCCGAGTGGCGCTCGAGGCCGTAGAGCAGGACGTTGGTGGCCACGTGGTCGCTGTTCCAGCTGTGGCGGGGCTGGCAGCGCTCGTAGCGGCCCTTCTCGTCCTTCTGGCGCAGCAGGCCGTAGTGCTCGAGGTAGTTGACGACCTCGAGCAGCGAGAAGCCGAACACGGCCTGGCCGATCAGGTAGGGCGCGATGCCGGGGCCGAACGCCACCAGCATCCCGGCGAAGAGCACCACGGTGAGGACCCAGGCGTTCAGCACGTCGTTCTGGAGCGTCCACGGGCCGGTGCCCTTGCGGGCGAGGCGGTTCTTCTCGAGCGTCCAGCCGGACCGCGCGGCGCCGATCACGCTCCGGGGGAAGAAGGCCCAGAACGACTCGCCGAAGCGGGCGGTGGCGGGATCCTCCGGCGTGGCCACCCGAGCGTGGTGGCCGCGGTTGTGCTCCACCACGAAGTGCCCGTAGCCGGTCTGGGCCAGCACCACCTTGGCGACGCGCCGCTCGAGCTTCACCTTCTTGTGGCCGAGCTCGTGGGCGTTGGCGATCCCGATGCCACCGACGGTGCCCACCGTGAGCGTGAGACCGATCTTGGCCACCGTCGACAGGTCGCCGTTGAGGAACATCCACGCGCCCCACACGAACCCGGCGTACTGCAGCGGCAGGTAGAGGTAGGTGAGGATCCGGTAGTAGCGGTCGGCCTCGAGGGCGGGCTCGGCCCACTCGGGCGGGTTGTTCTTGTCGGTGCCGATGATCGTGTCGACGATCGGGATGAACACCAGGATCCAGAGCGGGCCGAGGAACCAGAACAGGTCGAGGCCCCAGCGCTCGGCCTCCCGATAGGCGCCGAAGGGCAGGAGCGGCACGAGGAGGGCCACGGGCCAGATCCAGCGCTTCTTGTCCTTCCAGGTCTCGGTTCGTCCGTCGACGGTGGCGGTGATGGCGGCCATGGGTGGTCCTCAGGAGGTGGGGAGGGCGGGGGCGACGTCGGCTGGCGCGGTGAGCACGCCGGCCACGATCGCGGTGGACAGGAACTGGGCCACGGCCTCGGGCGGGAGGTCGGGCGGGCGCACGGCGTAGCTCACGAGCATGCGGCTGAGCAGGTCGGCGCCCGCGGCGGCCTGGGCCTCGCCGATGCCCAGGTCTCGGCGGTCGATCACCTGTCGGGCCACGGCGTGGACGGCATCGAGCACCGAGCCGCGCCCGTCGATCAGCAGCGGGAGCAGGGCCTCGGGCTCGGTGGCGAGCAGCCGATCGAGGAGCGGGTGGCCTCGGAGGGCGTGGAGGGCCGTGAGGATCGCGTCGTGGAGCGACTCGAACGGGTCGTCGTGGCGCTCGGCGGCGGCGATCACCTGCTCGACGATGCGGCCGGCCTCGCGCAGCACCATCTGCGACACGAGCTCGTCCCGGGACGCGAAGTGCTTGTAGAGGGTGGGGCGCGAGAGGCCGGCGCGCTTGGCCACGTCGCCTACCGACAGGCGGTTGAGGCCGTGCATCGCCGCCACGTCCAGGGCGGCGTCGAGCAGGCGCTCGGGGACGGGGGCGTCGGCGGTGGCCATGCGGAGCAAGTTAACAACTTGCGTCAGGTTGTCAACGTGACGTCCGCCGCAGGGCGGCTCGACGTCGAACGTCACGCGCGAGATCGACAGGAACGTCGCCTGGGTACCGCACATTCGACGGGGTTGCAGGTGGCGGATGTCACGGTGGGACACGTTGACGATGAGACACTTCGCTTCTTAGTGTCTCGCGGGTGGTTGCCGACGTGCTGATCGACCTCACCGAGGGTTCGCCCCCGGTCGGGGTCCCGGCCTGGGCGCCGCAGCCCGCCGACGAGCTCACCGAGCGAATCCTCGATGCCGCGCTCGCCCTGGTGGCGCGCTGGGGCGTCGGCAAGACCGCCCTGGCCGACGTCGCCAAGGAGGCCGGCTGCTCGCGCGCCACCCTCTACCGGGCGTTCCCCGGCGGCAAGCAGCACCTGTTCACCGCGATGGGCCTGCGCGAGCTCGCCACCTACCGCCAGGGCGTGGTGGATGCCATCGCCTCGGCCGACGATCTCGGCGAGGCGCTCACCCGCGGCCTCGTGGTGGCCACCCGCCTCGTGCGGGACCACCCGGCCGCCCAGTTCGTGCTCGAGCACGAGCCCGGCTACCTGCTCCCGTTCCTCGGGTTCAAGCAGGTCGACGTGGTCTACCGGGCGTCGGCCACCAGCATCGGCCCGAACCTCGAGCGGTTCCTCCCACCCGACCGGGCCCGCTGGGCCGCCGAGTGGGCCACCCGCCTCCTCATCTCGTACCTGTTCAACCCCGATCCCGAGCTCGACCTCGGCGTGGCCGACGACGCCCGCCACCTCGTCGAGCGCTACGTCCTGCCCGCCATCTCCACCTCCACCTCCACTCCCACCCGCTGACCCCGCACCCAGGAGCCACCGTGTCCACCAACGAAGACCTCATCGGCCGATCCGAGATCAACGACCTCGAGGCGATCCTCTCCGTCTCGGCCCCCGACCAGGCCGATGCCATCCGCGCCGTGAAGGACAACGCGGACGCCATCTTCACCTGGGACTACGAGAAGGGCCGCCGGCCCGCCCTCGAGAAGCTCTACGAGAAGTCGAAGGTCTCCATGTGGAACGGCGAGACCGACCTCGACTGGTCGATCGACGTCGACCAGGAGCAGGTGGCGCGCGACAACGCCGCCCTGGGCTCCTTCGGCGACATCGACCTCTCGGGCACGCCCTTCGCCAAGTGGGGCGACCAGGAGTGGGTGAACCTGGGCATGGAGTTCCAGAACTGGAGCCTCAGCCAGTTCATGCACGGCGAGCAGGGCGCCCTGATCTGCACGGCGAAGATCGTGGAGACGGTGCCGTGGATCGACGCCAAGTACTACGCGTCCACCCAGGTGATGGACGAGGCCCGCCACGTGGAGGTCTTCGCCAAGTACCTCGACACCAAGCTCAACGGGCACTACCCGCTCAACACCCACCTGGGCCTGCTGCTCGACGACATCATCCAGGACTCGCGCTGGGACATGACCTACCTGGGCATGCAGATCATGGTGGAGGGCCTTGCGCTGGCCGCCTTCGGCTTCATGCACCAGATGAGCACCGAGCCGCTGCTCAAGAAGCTGCTCCGCTACGTCATGAGCGACGAGGCCCGCCACGTCGCCTTCGGCGTGCTGTCGCTGAAGGAGTACTACGCCGGCCTGAGCGACGCCGAGCTCAAGGAGCGCCAGGAGTTCGCCTTCGAGGCCGCCGTGCGCATGCGCGACCGGTTCCTCCAGCAGGAGGTGTGGGAGCGCATGGGCCTCAAGCCCAAGGAGGTCCTGCCGCTCCTCATCGACAACCCGAACCGCCTGCTGTTCCAGCAGATGCTCTTCACCAAGATCGTGCCCAACTGCAAGAAGCTGGGCCTGCTCGACGCCAACGACGGCTGGCTGCGCCACAAGTTCGAGGAGCTCGGCGTGATCCAGTTCGAGCACCTCACCGACACCGGCGACGAGTACGAGGCCTTCGCCCTCGGCGAGGCCGAGCTCTCGGCCTCCACCGCCTCGCTCACCGCCTGAGCGGCCCTGCGCAACGGCGCGCCTGCGACGGCCCGGCCCTGGTGGCCGGGCCGTCGCCGCGTTCGGCCTCGGAACCGGACACCGGGGCCGGGAGGGGCGACGGGTAGGGTCGACCCCATGTGCACCACGACCAGGAGCGATGGGTGATGGCTCGGTTCGGCACGGTCTGCACGGCCATGGTCACCCCGTTCGCCGCCGACGGCTCGCTCGACACCGGCGCCGCCGCCGACCTGGCCCGCTGGCTCGTCGAGCACGGCAACGACGGCCTGGTGGTGGCCGGCACCACCGGCGAGAGCGCGGTGCTCACCGACCCCGAGCGCATCGAGCTGTTCCGGGCCGTTCGTGCCGCGGTCGACGTGCCCCTCGTGGCCGGCTCCACCACCAACGACACCGCCCACAGCGTGGAGATGACCAAGGCCGCCGCCGACGCCGGCATGGACGCCGTGCTCGCCGTCGTCCCGTACTACAACAAGCCCTCCCAGGCTGGCCTCGACGCCCACTTCCGGGCCGTGGCGGCGGCGTCGGACCTGCCGGTGATGCTCTACGACGTGCCCGGCCGCACCGGTCGGCCCCTGGCCACCGAGACCATCGTCACCCTGGCCCGCGAGGTGCCCACGATCGTGGCCCTCAAGGACGCCGGCGGGCACCCCGAGCGAGTGGCCGACCTGCTCGCCGAGGCGCCCGAGGGCTTCGAGGTCTACAGCGGCGACGAGCCCCTGTCGCTGGCGTTCGCCGCCTACGGCGCCGTGGGCGTGGTGGGCGTGGCCACCCACTGGTCGGCCCGCCAGCAGGGCGAGATGTTCGCCGCCTTCGCCGCCGGCCAGGTGGCCGAGGCCCGCCGGATCAACGCCGGCCTGCTGGCCAGCTTCCGCTACATGAACAGCGACACGTGCGTGTTCTCCCAGGCCGTCAAGGTGGCCATGGGCGTGCTCGGCGTACCCGTCGGGGAGTGTCGCCTCCCCCTCGGTCCCGCCCCGGCGGGCACCGATGCCCTCGCACGCACCGTGCTCCAGAACCTGGGATACCCCGCCTGATGCCCAAGCCCGTCACCGTCACCTTCCTCGGTGGCCTCGGCGAGATCGGCCGCAACTGCGCGGCCATCGAGATCGAGAAGAAGATCATGCTGCTCGACTGCGGCCTCATGTTCCCCGAGGCCGACATGTTGGGCGTCGACCTCGTCCTGCCCGACTTCTCGTGGCTGCTCGAGCGCGGCGACGACATCGTGGGCTGCATCGTCACCCACGGCCACGAGGACCACCACGGCGCCCTCGCCTTCCTGCTGCGGGAGCTGTCGTTCCCGATCATCGGGTCGGCCCTCACCCTCGGCTTCGCGTCGAACCGCATCGACGAGGCGGGCCTGATGGATCGCACGAAGCTGATCGCGGTCAAGGACAACGAGCGGCGGAAGTTCGGCCCGTTCGACTGCGAGTTCATCCCGGTGACCCACTCGGTGCCCCACGGCTTCGCCACCGCCTTCCACACGCCGCAGGGGACGATCCTCCACACCGGCGACTGGAAGCTCGACCTCACGCCGGTCGACGGTCGCCTCACCGACCTCGGCGTCATGGGGGCCATCGCGCAGAACGAGGGCGTCCGGCTCCTGCTGTCTGACTCCACCAACGCCGACCAGGCCGGCCACTCCCGGTCGGAGTCGTCGGTGGGCAAGGTGCTCCACGAACTCTTCGCCGCCAACGTCGGCCGCCGCGTGATCACGGCCTGCTTCGCCAGCCACGTGCACCGCGTGCAGCAGATCGCCGACGCCGCCATCGCCCACGGGCGCGTGGTGGCCACGCTCGGGCTGTCGATGAAGAAGAACGTGCGCCTGGCGCGAGACCTCGGGATGTTGAAGATCCCCGAGAACAAGCTCCTCGACATCGAGGACGTCAAGGACCTGGACCCGGGCAAGGTCTGCGTGATCTCCACCGGGTCCCAGGGCGAGCCCATGTCGGCACTGGCCAAGATGGCCGCCAACGACTCCAAGTGGCTCACGCTCAGCGACGAGGACACCGTGATCCTCTCGTCGCACCCCATCCCGGGCAACGAGATGGACGTGTCGAAGGTGATCGACAACCTCGTGCGCCTCGGCGTGCGGGTGCTGCACTCGGGCATCCACGACGTGCACGCCACCGGCCACGCCAAGCAGGAGGAGCTCAAGACGCTGCTCTCGGTGGTGCGGCCCGAGTTCATGGTCCCGGTGCACGGCGAGTACCGCCACCTCGTGGCCCACGCCGAGCTGGCCCGGATCATGCACGTCGACCCGGAGAAGGTGCTGGTCTGCGAGGACGGCGACCGCATCAAGCTCACCGACAAGGGCCTGGAGCGCTCGGGCCGGGTGTCGGCCGGGTACACCTTCGTCGACGGGATCGTGGGCGACGTCGGCCACGCCGTGCTGCGCGACCGCCAGGTGCTCGCCGAGGAGGGCGTGGTGGTGGTGATCGTCACCGTGGATCACGCCGAGTGCGAGATCGTCACCGGCCCCGAGGTGATCACCAAGGGCTGGGTGCACGCCCCGGAGGCGGAGGAGCTGCTCGACGAGTGCCGCGAGACCGTGGCCGCCCAGGTCATGAAGGCCCTCGAGAAGGGCGAGACCGACGTGGAATCGCTCCAGCGGGTGGTCCGCAAGACCGCCGGCAAGCTGGTGTCGGACCGCACCAAGCGCCGCCCGATGATCGTGCCGGTGGTCATGGCGGTCTGACCCCCGCCCGGGGTCCCGGGCGGGCCCCCTCCCCGGATCTGTCAGGGGGCGCTGGTACCGTTTTCCCACTGTGACCGCCACCCGACGGACCTCGAGCGGGTCGGGCGCCAAGAAGAAGCCGGCCTCCGGTTCCGCTTCCAAGCGCCCGCCGGCCAAGAAGAAGCCCAGCTCGGCGCGCACGCGCTCGGCCCCGGCGGCGCCACCGCCCCGCCCGCCGTTCACCGTGCGCGTGCTCGATTCGCTGGCCGCCGCCAGCCGGGGCCACGGGGCCGACTTCGCCGGGATCCTGCTCGTGGTCGTGGGATTGGTGGCCGGCCTCGGCATCTACGTCGGCGCCGGCGGTCCCGTGGGTCGGGGCGTGGCTGATGCCGTGGGCACCCTCGTCGGGGCGGCTCGGGTGCTCGTGCCCCCGCTGCTCGTGGGCCTCGGCGTGCTGCTCGTGCGGGGCGCACCCGAGCCCCAGCTGGTGATCGACGTCGACGACCCGACCGTGGTGGCCGAGGTGGAGCCCGACCCCGACCTCGTGGCCCATCCCTTCGCCCGCCTCGCCTTCGGCGGGCTCCTGCTCTCGATCGCCGGGCTCGGCCTGCTGCACCTCCTGCGGGACTCGCCGCCGCTCGACGCCGGACGGGACGCGGTGGCCGACGCCGCCGGCTACGTGGGCGCCCTCATCGGCGAGCCGCTCCAGGGCGCCCTCGGCGAGGCCGGTGCCTCCCTGCTGCTCATCGCCGTCGGGTTCGCCGGTGCCCTGGTGGTCACGCGCACCACGGTGCGGGCCGTGTTCGGCCGCACCGCGGCCGGGGTGGCCGCCGGCGCCCGCCCGGTGGGCGGTGCGGCCCGACGGGCGCTCGCCCAGCTGTTCCACCTGGAGCCCACGGCCGACGCAGACGGCACCGACGTGGCCTTCAACGCCCCCGCCGAGATCGACCTGCGGGACGGCTCGGGCCCGTCGTTCTACGACCAGGACGCCGACGCCGACGCCCAGGCCGACGCGCCGCCCGCCAAGCCCAAGCGCACGCGCAAGCCCAAGGCCACCGTGCCCGCGGACCCGGAGGTAGCCCCCGAGCAGCTGGAGATCGCCCTGCCCCCGGGGGTGGCCCGCTCGCCCTGGAAGCTGCCGCCGGCGTCGCTGCTCGATCGCTCGGGCAGCCAGGCCGTGGATCGGGCCCAGGTGGAGGAGACCGGCCGTCGCCTCGAGGGCGCCCTGGCCGAGCACGGCGTGGAGACCCGCCTGGTGGGCATGACCGTGGGCCCCACCGTCACCCGCTTCGAGCTCGAGCTCGGTCCGGGCGTGAAGGTCGCCCGGGTCACCAGCCTGCACAAGGACATCGCCTACGCCATGGCCACGCCCGACGTCCGCATCCTGGCGCCCATCCCGGGCAAGCAGGCCATCGGCGTCGAGATCCCCAACGTCAACAAGCAGCTGGTCACGGTGGGCGACATCCTCACCAGCCCCGAGGCCCGGGCGGCCACGCACCCTCTCGAGGTGGCCATCGGCCGAGACATCGACGGCAAGGCCATCCTCGCCAACCTGGCCGCCATGCCCCACATCCTCATCGCCGGCGCCACCGGCGCCGGCAAGTCGTCGTGCCTCAACTCGCTGCTCACGTCGATCCTCATGCGCTCCACGCCCGACCAGGTGCGCATGATCCTGGTGGACCCCAAGCGGGTGGAGATGGGCCAGTACAACCGCCTGCCCCACCTGCTCACCGAGGTGGTCACCGTCCCCAAGAAGGCGGCCAACGCCCTGGCCTGGGCGGTGCGGGAGATGGAGCGCCGCTACGACCTGCTCGCCGAGTGCGGCTTCCGGGACATCACCGGCTACAACGAGGCCTACGACCGCGGCGAGCTCGACGACCCCAACGCCGAGCTGCTCGGGGCCGACGCCGAGTCGGTCACCACCTACGAGCGGATGCCGTTCATCCTCGTGGTGATCGACGAGCTGGCCGACCTCATGATGGTGGCGGCGCGAGACGTCGAGGAGTCGATCTGCCGCCTCGCGCAGATGGCCCGGGCGGTGGGCATCCACCTCGTGATCGCCACCCAGCGGCCCTCGGTCAACGTGATCACCGGCCTCATCAAGGCCAACGTCCCCGCCCGGCTCGCGTTCGCGGTGTCGAGCGCCACCGACTCGCGCGTGATCCTCGACCAGACCGGCGCCGAGCGCCTGCTCGGCAAGGGCGACATGCTCCTGCTCGGGCCGTCGTCGTCGATCGCCCAGCGCGTGCAGGGCTCGTGGGTCACCGAGGCGGAGGTCCGCTCGATCGCCGCGTTCTGGAAGCGCCAGACGCCCGACCTCACCTACAGCGACGACGTCCAGGGGTCCGACGACGACGCCGGCGCCCCCGGCCTGGGTGGCGGTGGCGGGGGAGCGGGCGGTGGCGACGACGACGACGACCTCCTCGCCCAGGCCACCGAGCTCGTGGTGCGCAGCCAGCTCGGCTCCACCTCCATGCTCCAACGCAAGCTGCGCATCGGCTTCGCCCGGGCCGGCCGCATCATGGACCTGCTCGAGCAGCGCGGCGTGGTGGGGCCGTCCACGGGCTCCAAGGCGCGCGACGTGCTGATGACCCCCGAGGAGCTCGACGCCGGCACCGGGCCCGTGGCGGGCGGCAGCGAGGGTGGCGAGACCCCCACCGAGGCGCTCGACCCCTCGAGCGCCCCCACCACGTCCGCCGACCCCGACCTCTAGCCGCCCACCTCGGCGAGGCTCGTGCACCTGAGCCGCTCCCGGCGGCTCCAGCACACGCGCCTCGGGACTCGGGTGGTGGTAATCCCGACCAGGTTGGTAAGGTATTGGGCGTGAAGCGCCTGTTCGAGTTCCCCAACCCGGTCAACGAGGTGTCGGCCCGCCTCGTGGCCGGTGGCGTCGTGCTCCTGACCCTGGTGATCCTGGTCGGCGGCCAGACCTGGGCCATCGGCCTGCTCGCCTACGGGTTCCTGGCCCGGGTGCTCACCGGGCCGAGCCTCAGCCCCCTCGGCCAGCTCGTCACCCGCGTGGTCACGCCGCGCCTCCCGGTGGCCGAGAAGCTCGTGCCCGGCCCGCCCAAGCGCTTCGCCCAGGGCATCGGCGCCACCCTCTCGATCGGCGCCGCCATCGCCCACTTCGGCTTCGGCGCCACCCCCTTCGCCCTCGTCCTGGTGGCGTTCATCACCGTGGCCGCCACCCTCGAGTCGGTGTTCGCCTTCTGCCTCGGCTGCCAGCTGTTCGCCCTGCTCATGCGGGCCAAGGTCATCCCGCCGGACGTGTGCGAGGCCTGCAACGACATCCGCCTCCGCCAGCCCGTCCCCGCCTGAGCCCGAGCGCCGGACGGCGCCGTCAGCGGCTGATCGCCGCGGCCACGTCGTCCCACGTCGGGGCGGCCGTGCCGGGGGCACCCACGGCGGCCGCGGCCACCGCGGCCGACACGACGATCGCCGTGACCAGGTCGCAGCCGGCGGCGAGCGCCACGGCCAGCCCGCAGACCACCGAATCGCCGGCACCCGTCACGTCCACCACGTGGCGGGCGAGGGTGGGAGCGCGCTCGACGGTGCCGCCGGCCCCCGAGGTCCAGGCGACGCCGTCGGCGCCGCAGGTCGCCACCACGGCGGTGCCGGGGAGCCGGGCGGCCAGCGAGGCCACGGCGTCGTCGAGGGGCACCAGGTCACCTGACCCCGATGCGGCGGCCACGGCCTCGGCCCGGTTGGGCGTGAGGGCGTCGGCGCCGCGGTAGCGCTCCACGTCGGGGTGCTTCGGGTCCACCACGGTGCACGGGCGTCCGTCGAGCCGGGCCACGAGCCCGGGGGCCACGGCGCCCTTCGCGTAGTCCGACACCACCAAGACGTCGGCGCCGGTCAGGGCGGCCCTCGCCGCGCCCTCGATGGCGGTGGCCACCGCCGGACCGGGGTCCTCCGTGGTCTCGCGGTCCACCCGCAGCACGTGGCGCCCGTCGACCCGCACCCGCTCCTTGGTGGTGGTGGGCCGGCCGGGGGCCACCACGAGCCGGGCCTCGACCCCGGCCCGGTCGGCGAGCAGCGCCGACAGCCGGTCCCCGGCGGCGTCGTCGCCCACCAGGCCCACGAGCCGCACCTCGGCGCCCAGGGCCACGAGGCCCGCGGCCACGTTGGCCGCACCGCCCGGTGCGTCGAGCTCGCCGCGCACGTCGACCACCGGCACCGGCGCCTCGGGCGAGAGGCGGGTGGACGTGCCGTCGACGTAGCGGTCGAGCATCACGTCGCCCACCACCACGATCGTCGGCCGGGACCCGGCGAGGCGGGCGTGGAGGCCGGCCACCGCCGCCCGGGCCTCGAGCGGTCCGGTCACGGCTCGGAGCCCAGGCGGCGCAGGAGTCCGCTGGTGGAGCGGTCGGCCACCATGGCGTTGCGGTGGATGCGCCCGCCGGCAGCCTCCACCACGGCCGCCTCGGGCAGGTCGCCCACCTCGTACTCCGCGCCCTTCACGTGGACGTCGGGCCGCAACCGCTCGAGCGAGGCCGTGGGGAGGTCGTCGTCGAGCGGCACCACGAGGTCCACCGACCGCAGGGCGCCCAGCACCGCGACCCGCTGCTCGAACGGCACCACCGGCCGCCCGGGCCCCTTGGCCCGGGCCACCGACGCGTCGGTGTTGCACAGCACCACCAGGTGATCGGCCTGGGCTCGGGCCTCGGCCAACGCGGCCACGTGGCCCTCGTGGAGGAGGTCGAAGGCCCCGTTCGTGGTGGCCACCCGGTGACCGGCGGCGCGCCAGCCGGCGACGGTGGCCACGGCGTCGTCGAGGGACGTGAGCCGCCGGTCCGCCGGCGCGGGCAGGGGCGCCTCGAGGGCGGCGTCGATGCCCACGCACAGCAGGTGCCACGCCAGGCGGTGGGCCTCCTGCACGCCCGGGGTGTGGTCGGGCGCCACCCGCAGCACCGAGTCGGCGTCGCCGTCGAACCCGGCGCCGCCCACGAGGGCCAGGCGGTGGGCGCCCACCTCGGCGGCCGCGGCCAGGCCGGCCACCACGTTGGGCGAGCGGCCGCTGGTGGAGATCCCGAGCACGACGTCGGCGGGGCCCGCGAGGGCCCGGACCTGCCGGGCGAAGACCTGCTCGAAGCCGTAGTCGTTGGCGATCGCCGTGAGGGCGGCGGTGTTGGTGGTGAGGGCGACCGCGGCGAGGGGGCGACGGTCCCGGTGGTAGCGGCCCACCAGCTCGGCGGCCAGGTGCTCGGCGTCGGCGGCGCTGCCACCGTTGCCGAACGTGTACAGCGTGCCGCCGGCGCGCAGGGCGGCCACCACGGTCACGGCCCAGGCGGCGAGCACCTCGACCTGCTCGTCGGGCAGCGGTGCCCCGTGGGGTGCCCGCTCGGCCAGCGCCACGCGGATGGCGCGGCGGGCGAGGTCGGTGGCCGAGGCGGTCGGGCCCGTCATCGGGCGCCCACCGGGTGCTCGGCCAGGACCTGCTCCACCGCCGCCCACACCTGGTCCACGGTGATCCCGGTCATGCAGGGATGGCTGGCCACGGGGCAGCTGACGGCCAGGCAGCCGGCGCACGGCACGGGGTGGTCCACCACCCGGTGGCCCGCGCCCATGGGCGTCCACTGCGGTATCGGGGCGCGGTGGCTGAACAGCGCCACCACGGGGGTGCCCACCGCGCCGGCCAGGTGGGTGGTGCCGGTGTCGGTGCCGACGTGGAGGTGCGCGTCGGCGAGCAGGGCGGCGCTGGCGAGCGGTTCGAGCTGGCCGGCGGCGTTGGCGCCCCCGGCCCACGCCGCCACGAGCGCGTCGCCCTCGACGCGATCGGCGGGTCCGCCCACCACCACCGGCAGCAGGCCACGGTCCACCAGCCGGCGACCGAGCTCGACCCATCGGTCGAACGGCCAGCGCTTGGCGTCCATCAGCGTGCCGGTCACCACCGTGACCACGGGCCGCCCCCCACGGGGGACGTGGGCGGCGCGCCACGCGTCGGACGCGGCCCGGCTGTCGGGCGGCGGGGCCAGCCAGGGCCCCCGGCCCAGTTCGGCGGGCACGCCGGCTCGGGCCAGCCGGGCGAGGCGCACCTCGGCCTCGGGGCGGCCGGGCGCCTCGGGCTCCACGCCCACG
>JAHBSN010000085.1 GCA_019639095.1 Actinomycetota bacterium | reverse complement strand
CCCAGAGCACCACCTGCTGGAGCAGCGGCGCCCAGTCGGGCGTGCGGTGGAGCAGGTGGTACGAGAACGTCGTCGTGAGGGCGAGCGAGCCGGCCAGGACGAGGCGGCCCCAGAGCTGGTCCCGTCGCTGCCACCAGGGCAGCACCCCGATGGCCACCACCGCACCGATGGCCGGGGCCAGGGCGACTGTGTAGTAGGCGTGGATGATCCCCTTGCCGAAGCTGAAGGCGGCGGCGGTGGCCACCAGCCAGCCGCCCCACAGCAGGAGGGCGGTGCGGGCCCGGTCCACCCGGGGCGCCTTCCAGCGCAGAGCCAGTCCGGCCACGAGCAGCAGGACTGCGGTGGGGATCAGCCACCCGGCCTGGGTGCCGAAGTCGCTGTTGAAGAGCCGGTTCCAGCCGGTGGCCCCCCACATGCCCGTGCCGTTGCCGCCGCCCCCGCCACCGACGCTGCCGGTCTCGTTGCCGGTGAGGCGGCCGAGGCCGTTGTAGCCCAGGGTGAGCTCGAGGATGCTGTTCGTCTGCGACCCACCGATGTAGGGCCGCGACGACGCCGGCCACAGCTCCACGATGGCGATCCACCACCCGGCCGACACCACCAGCGCCACGAACGCCGCCGCCGACTGCAGGAACCGTCGACGGAACGACGTCGGCGCGCACACCAGGTACACGAGGGCGAACGCCGGGGCCACCAGCAGGGCCTGGAGCATCTTGGTGAGGAAACCGAAGCCCACGAACGACCAGGCCACGAGCAACCAGCCGGTGCTGGCCCGCTCGAGCGCACGGGTGAGGGCGTAGGCGCCGGCCACCAGGAGCAGGACGAGCACGGCGTCGGGGTTGTTGAACCGGAACATCAGCGTGGCCACCGGCGTGAGGGCCAGGATCGCCCCGGCCAACAGACCCGCTCCGGCACCGAACCACCGCTTCACCGCCGCGTAGAGGATGCCCACCGACGCCACGCCCGCCAGCGCCTGCGGCACCAGGATGCTCCAGGCGTTCACGCCGAAGAGGCGGGCCGAGATGCCCATCACCCAGAGCGACACGGGCGGCTTGTCGACGGTGATCGAGTTCGACGCGTCGGACGACCCGAAGAAGAACGCCTTCCAGCTCTTGGTGCCGGCCTGGACCGCCGCCGAGTAGAAGCTGTTGGCCCAGCCCGAGGCGCCGAGGCCCCAGATGTAGAGCACGGCCGTGGCGGCGAGGAGGCCGAGCAGCGCCGGTCGGGCCCAGGCGGGGTCGGTCTCCGGGCCCCTGACCAGGCGCTGCACCCGTCCACGTGCTGGAGCGGCGAGCGCGTCACCGCCTGAGGGCGTGGGCGGCACCGTGGGCGGCTCGTCGAAGGTGGGAGGTCGGTCGAGCGTGGAGGTCATGGCCGCGATCGTGCGACCCGAACCTTGGAACCCCCTGGGGACCCCCCGAGACTTCCCGGTGAGCGGCCGATCCGTTCTCGCGCGCAGGATCGCCACTTCTGGCGAACACGGGCACAGGAAGCGATGGGCCGCCGAACCGGGTCCGTTCTCGCGCGCAGGTTCGCCAGTTCTGGCCAACACGGGCACAAGAACGGAATCGCCCCGGGCTGCGCAGCTCCGGTTGTCGCTCGTCGCTTGTCGATGCAGCGTGGGCGAGTGCACCACCCTGACCGGCCGGCCCCCGACTCAGGCGGTCGCCACCACCAGGTCGAAGCGGTCGGGCGGCATGACGGTGCCGAAGTAGTGGGCCTCAGCTTCGGCCCAACGAGCGTCCCAATCGGCGTGGTACTCGCCACCCTCGCGAGCGACCAAGCGAGCCCGACGGACCTCGGCCGGCGCCTCCACGAGGACCCGGAGGTCCAGCAGGTGGTGCAGCTCGGGCCGGCAGCTGTACGCGCCTTCGAGCAGGACCACCGGCGCCGCCTCCACCGTGGTCGGCAGGTCGGTGCACGGCGGCGGGTCTTGGTCCCAGTCGTCGGCGTCCCAGTCGAACGGGTGCCAGGTGGCCACGCCCCAGTCCCGCAGGCCCTCGAGCACCGCCCGCTGGCGACGCCAGTCGATGACCTGGTCGGCCTTCTCCGCCGCCGTGCGGCGATCCCACCGGGCGGCCGTGCCGCCGGCGTAGAACCCGTCGCCGTCGACGATCACCACATCGACCGACGGCAGCCCGCCACCCAACGCGGAGACCACGGCCTCCGCCAGCGTCGACTTCCCCACCCCGCTGCGCCCGTCGAGCCCGACGAACAGCGACCCCTCGTGGTCGGCGAGTCGCGCCTGGACGGCGGCGACGAGGTCGTCGACCGCCGCCACCGCAGATCAGCCGAGGATGGCGGCCACGCCGGTGGCGAACCGCTCGATGTCGTCGTCGGTGGTGGCGAAGCTCGTCATCCACCGCACCAGCGACGCCGAGAGGTCCCACTCCCAGAAGAACGACCACGCCTGCAGCGCCTCGATCTGGTCGCGAGGCACCTCGGCGAACACGGCGTTGACCTCGGGCGCCCGGGGCACCGACACCCCGGCCACGCCGTCGAGCCGACGGGCCAGGGACTGCGCCTGGTCGTTGGCGTGGCGGGCGTTGCGCAGCCACAGGTCGTCGGTCAGCAGCGCCGAGATCTGGGCGGCCACGAACCGCGCCTTCGACGGCAGTTGCCCGGCCTGCTTGCGCACGAACTTCGCAGCAGCAGCGAGCTCGGGGCGGAGGTAGACCACCGCCTCGCCGTACATGGCGCCGTTCTTGGTGAGGCCGAACGTGAGCACGTCGACCCCGGGCTCGAGCAGCATCGACCGCAGCGAAGCACCGGACGCCACCACCGCGTTGGCGATGCGGGCCCCGTCGACGTGGACCCGCAGGCCGGCGCCGTGGGCCAGGTCGCACAGCTCGGCGATCTCGTCCACCGAGTACACCGTGCCCATCTCCGACGACTGGCTGATCGACAGCACCGCCGGCTGCGGATGGTGTTCGGTGCCGAGCCAGTCCAGGAACGGCACGACCGCCTCCGGCCGCAGCTTCCCGTCGACGTGGGGCAGCGGCGTGATGGTGGAGCCGGTGAAGCGGGCCGGAGCGCCGCACTCGTCCACCACGATGTGGGCGGTGTCGGTGCACAGCACCGACTGCCAGGGCTGGAGCAGCGTGGCCAGGCCCACCACGTTGGCGCCGGTGCCACCCCAGCACATGACCACCTCCACCGGCGCGTCGAACAGGTCGCGGATGCGAGCCACCGCGTCGTCGGTCCACCGGTCGTGGCCGTAGGCGAGCGCCGGCCCGTGGTTGGCGGCGACCAGCGCCTCCATGACCTCGGGCGACACGCCGGCGGCGTTGTCGCTGGCGAACGAACCGAGCGGCGCCGGCGGCAAGGAGGCCGTGCTCACGGGGCGCGGGGCAGCTCGGCGGCGAGGAGCTTCTGCAGCTTCTGCATGGCCTTGATCTCGCTGACCGTGCACATGGCCCCGCTGCGCATGGTGAGCAGCGCCCACGGCGGTTCGGGATTGGCGTTGACGTCGCATCGCTCGATGTAGTCGGGGTTCACCCACGACATCTCACCGGCGTGGGTCGGGTCGACCTGGATCCACATGGTGGTGACGGTACCCGCCAATAACCTGGTGGCACCGTGAGGGCCCCTGCGCCACGCTGGCGCAGCCGTCGTCGCCGGGCCACGCCGAGAGGAGGTGAGTCGCCATGGCCGACACCCTGCTCCTCAACGCGAGCTACGAGCCCCTGTGCGTCATCTCGGTGCGTCGCGCCGTGGTGCTCGTCCTGGCCGACAAGGCCGACGTGGTGGCCGACGGCGACGCGCCCATCCGCTCCGAGCGCCTCGCCATGGCCGCCCCGGCCGTGATCCGCCTCCGCTACTACGTGACCGTCCCCTACCGGGCCCACCTCCCGCTCAACCGGCGCAACCTCCTGGCCCGAGACCGCGGCCGCTGCGCGTACTGCTCGGGCAAGGCCGACACCATGGACCACGTGGTCCCGCGCAGCCGCGGGGGCGAGCACTGCTGGGAGAACGTGGTGGCGGCGTGTCGGCCGTGCAACGCCCGCAAGGACGACCGGCTCCTGTCCGAGCTCGGCCACAGCCTGTCGTTCACGCCCACCGCACCGAGCGGCTGGTCCTACCTCGTGGTGGGCGTGCCCAGCACCCACCCGACCTGGGAGCCCTGGCTCGGTGGCAAGGTGGTGGGGTGAGCAAGCCCGCCGGGTGGGAAGACGAAGCGCACTGGGTCCGCCTCCTCGGACGGGGGTTCACCAAGCGCTGCCCGAACTGCGGAGGCCGGGGCATCTACGACACCTGGTTCCGCATGAAGGACCGCTGCCCCACCTGCGGCATGCGCTTCGAGCGGGAGGAGGGGTTCTTCGTGGGCGCCTACCTCATCAACTTCGCGGTGGCGATCGTGCTGCTGTTCCTGCTGTGCATGGGGTTCGTGGCCGCCAAGGCCGCCGACCCCGACGCCGACGCCACCGCGTTCCTGGTGGTGGGCGTGGTCATCGGCCTCGTGGTGCCGGTGGCCTTCTACCCGTTCGCCCGCACGGTGTGGTCGGCCATCGACCTCGGCATGACGCCGCTCGAGCCCGAGGAGGAGGCCGAGGCCGAAGCGGCCCGGAGCGCCACCACCGCCGGGGCCGTCGGGCCGTCGTGACGGCCGACCCCTGGGGCATCGAGCCGGCCTACTGGGACGCCTTCGGCACGTGGCGGGAGGCCGATCCCGGCGCCCTCGCGAGCCTGCGGCGCTCCATGGGCGCCGGCTCCGACGACCCCGGCGAGGCGCCGCCGTCGGGCCGGCCGCTACGGGTGGTGCGCCCCGGCCACGGCGACCGGTCCGCCGCGCCCGGCGCGGTGCTCGTGCTCGAGGACGGCACCCACGTGGCCCTCGACGGCGAGCTGCCGCCCGACCTGCCCCTCGGCTACCACTGCATCGTCGGGCCCGACGGCGGCGAGGAGCACCTGATCGCCTCGCCGGGGCGGGTGGCGCTCCCGCCCGACCTGCGGACCTGGGGCCTCACCTGCCAGCTCTACGCCGCCCGCTCGACCCGCAGCTGGGGCCTGGGCGACCTCGCCGACCTGCGCCGCATCGTGGCCTGGAGCCGCGCGCGAGGCGCCGGGGTGGTGGGGATCAACCCGCTCCACGCGCCGAACCCGCTGGGGCACCCGGCCGACAGCCCCTACTCCCCCAGCTCCCGGCGCTGGCGGGACCCGCTGTACCTGGCCATCGAGGAGGTGCCGGGAGCCGGCGCCCTCCCCGACCTCGCCGAGCTGGCCGCCGCTGGCCAAGCGCTCAACGCCGGCCACCGCATCGATCGCGCCGCCACCTGGGCGCTGAAGCTGGAGGCCCTGGAGCGGCTGTGGGCCCGCTTCGACACCGACCCCCGCTTCGACGCCTACCGGCACGAGCACGGCGCCGACCTCGACGCATGGGCCACCTACTGCGCCCTCGCCCGCCACCACGGCACCGGCTGGCGATCGTGGCCCGCAGAGCACCGCCGCCCCGAGGCCCCGGCCGTGGCCGCGTTCGCGGCCGAGCACCGGCGCGACGTCGCCTTCTGGGCGTGGCTCCAGTGGCTGCTCGACGGGCAGTTGGCGGCCAGCGGCGCGGCCGAGGTGGCGGTGGCCGACCTCGCCGTCGGGTTCGACGACGACGGCGCCGACGCCTGGCAGTGGCAGGACCTGGTGGCCGGCGGCGTCCGCATCGGCGCGCCGCCGGACCTGCTCGGGCCCGAGGGCCAGGACTGGGGCCTGCCGCCGTTCGTGCCGTGGCGGCTGCGAGACGCCGGCTACCAGCCCCTCGCCGCCACCATCCGCGCCGTGGCCCGCCACGCCCGCGGCCTGCGGATCGACCACGTCATGGGGCTGTTCCGGCTGTGGTGGGTGCCCGAGGGCAGGGGCGCCACCGATGGCGCCTACGTGCGCTGGCCGGGACGCGAGCTGCTCGACGTCGTCGCGCTCGAGAGCCACCGGGCCGGCGTGCTGGTGGTGGGCGAAGACCTGGGCACGGTGGAGGACGAGGTGCGCGCCGCCCTGGCCGAAGCCGACGTGCTCTCCACCCGGCTGGTGCTGTTCGAGGAGCGCCCGCCCCGGGAGTGGCCCGAGCTGGCCATGGCCGCGGTGACCACCCACGACCTCCCCACCATCGCCGGGGTCGCCTCGGGAATCGACCTCGCCGATCAGCGCGCCGCAGGCACCCGCATCGCCCCTGACGGCGACGACGCGTTCCGCCACCGCCTCGGGGTCGACGGCGACCGTCCGCTCGCCGAGGCCGTCGTCGACCTCCACCGAGCGCTGGGCGCCTCGCCGTGCCGCATCGCGACGGCCACGCTCGACGACCTCCTCGGCGCCGAGCACCGACCCAACCTCCCCGGCACCGTCGACGAGCACCCGAACTGGCGCATCCCGCTCCCGGTGCCGCTCGACGACCTGGCGGGCCATGCGCTGGCCGAGGCCGTGGCCGACGCCCTCGCCGACACCCGTGGGAGGATGCCGCGGTGAGCACGGGCGTGGTGATCGGGGCGGGCGACCGCGGCTACGACGCCTACACCACCCACCTCCTCGACCACCCCGACGACGGCCGGGTGGTGGCGGTGGCCGAGCCCGACCCCACCCGGCGCCACCGCTTCGCCGAGCGGTACAGCCTCGGCACGTCGGCCTGCTACGAGACCTGGGAGGACCTGCTCGCCGGTCCCCGCCTGGCCGACTGGGCGCTGGTGGCCACCGGCGATCGCCACCACGTCGAGCCCACGCTCGCCGCGCTCGCCGCCGGCTACCACGTGCTGCTCGAGAAGCCCATCGCCCTCGACGAGGCCGACTGCGTGCGCCTCGCCGACGCCGCCGACGAGGCCGGTCGGGTGCTGGCCATCTGCCACGTGTACCGGTACTCGCACCTCTTCTCGAAGCTCCACGACGAGATCGAGGCCGGCGCGCTCGGCGACGTGGTCGCCATCGCCCAGTCCGAGAACGTCTCGTTCTGGCACTACGCCCACTCCTACGCCCGGGGCCTCACCCGGCGCAGCGACGTGCCGTGGCTCCTCCAGAAGTCGTGCCACGACCTGGACCTCATCGCCTGGATGGCCGGGGCCGAGCCCACGCGGGTGAGCTCGTTCGTGCGCCCGACCGAGCTCACCGACGCCAACGCCCCGGAGGGCGCGCCCGAGCACTGCATCGAGGGCTGCGCGCACGCCCCCACCTGCCCCTACGACGCCGTGGCGCTCTACCGGGACCTGAAGCCGCTGCTCGGCGAGCTGGCCATGGCGTCGTCGGTGCCGGTGAGCCTGGCCGGCCGGGCAGCGCGCCGAGCGCGCCCGCTCGCCGCCCACATCGACCTCGGCCCGGTGCGCCGGGCCGCCGAGTGGTGGCGGTGGCCGGTGTCGGCGGTCACCGACGACCACACCCCCGAGGGCCTCGACCACGCCCTGCGCACCACCCGATGGGGCCGATGCGCCTACCGGGTGGGCGACAACGACCAGCCGAGCGCGCAGGCGGTGTCGATCGAGTTCGCCAACGGCGTGGTGGCGTCGTTCCTGCTCCACAGCGTGTCGCACCGCGCCGTGCGCCACGTGCGCGTCGACGGCACCAAGGGCTCGGCGGTGGGCGTCCTCAACGCCCTCGACGGCGAGCTCCGCATCCACGACCACGTCTCGGGGCGCACCCGCAAGGTCGCCATCCCCGGCGCCTACGACGGCCACGGCGGTGGCGAGCGGCCGCTGTTCCTCGACTTCCTCGAGGCCGTCCGCACCGGGCGCGAGCCCCGTTGCTCGATCCGCCGCTCCCTCGCCAGCCACCGCATCGCGTTCGCCGCGCTGCGGGCCGCCGAGGAGGGCGTGGTGGTGGAGCTCCCCCTGCCCGCCTAGGACGGCGAGTCGACCGACTCGTCGGCCGGCGCCACCCACGGCACGCGCACGGCCACGAGGCCGTCGGGATCGGCGGAGCGACCCACGAGCACGCGGTCGGCGGCGTCGGGCAGCGCCACGGCCAGGCGGGCCACCGTGGTGGCGCCGGGCAGCACCAGCACCCGCGCGAACCCACGCAGGGCGTTGAGCGGCGCAGGGTGGGTGCCGAGCACCTCCGGGACGTAGGCCTGCACCACGTCGAGCACCTGTCGCTCGCCGGGGTTGGTCACCGCCACCTCCACCACCGCCACCCGGCCGCCGTCGGCGCCGGCCGCCACCGACAGCAGCCGGGGCTCGGACCACTCGGTGGCGGTGTAGCCCAGGCCGTGCCCGAACCAGAACGCCGGACGCTGCCCCGTGGCCTCCATCATCCGGTAGCCGTGCAGCGGGCCGTAGCGGACCTTGCGGGCGAAGCGCCGGAACGGAGGCAACCGGGTGGTGGACGTGGGCCAGGTGCACGGCAGGCGTCCACCCGGCTCCACCTCGCCGAACACGACGTCGGCCAGGGCGTGGCCGCCCTCCATGCCGGGGTACCACGCCATGAGGACCGCACCCACCCGTTGGATCCACGGGTCGGTCACGAAGGCGCTGCCCCCCACCAGCACCACCGCCACGCGCGGGTTGGCCGCAGCCACGGCCTCCACGAGCCGCTCGTCGGCGGGTCGGAGCCGCAGCGACGCGCGATCGCCCCCGCTGCGCACCACCCACTCGCCCTCGTCTCGGTGGTCCGCGCCCACGACCACCACGGCCACGTCGCACGCGGCGGCGAGCTCGGCGGCGCCGGCGACGTCGGTGCCCTCGTGGTGGCGGACGTCGATGCCGTCCCAGCCACCCGCGGCGGCGATCCCCTCGAGCGGCGTGACCACCGACGGCGGGTGCACCTGGCTCGACCCGAGGTCGCCCAGGTTCGGGGCGGTGGCGAGGCGACCGACGACGGCGATGCTCGTGGTGGTGGCCGACGAGATGGGCAGCACCGGCACGGCGTCGCCCTCCTCGCCCGCGGCCACCGGCTCGTTGCGCAGCAGCACCATGCCCTGGGCCGCCGCCAGGCGGGCGAGGGCGCGGTGGTCCGGCCCGGCCACCAGCTCCTGGCGGTACCGCCACGGCTCCCCGATGGCCGCCACCCGGAGCTGCGCCCGCACCAGGCGCCGAACGGCATCGTCGATGCGCGCCATCGGGACCGACCCGCGCTGCACCAGCGCCGGCAGGCGCCGGAAGAACATCCGGAACGGCATCTCGAGGTCTTGGCCGCCGAGCACGGCGGCCTTCGCCTCGCGCACCCCGAAGCTGAAGTCGGACATGACGACGCCGTCGAAGCCCCACTCCCCCTTCAGCACCTCCGACACGAGGTGGCGGTGGTGGCCGCACCACTCGCCGTTGACCCGGTTGTAGGCGGTCATCACCGCGGCGGCCCCGGCGTCGACGCAGCGCTTGAAGTGCGGGAGGTAGAGGTCCCGCAGGTCGGCGTCGTCGATGCGCACGTCCACCCAGAACCGGGAGTTCTCCATGCTGTTGGCCGCGTAGTGCTTGATGCAGGCGAGCACGTGGCGCTGCACGCCGCGCACCAGCGACGCGCCCATCTCGCCCAGCAGGTGGGGATCCTCGCCGTAGGTCTCCTGGGCCCGCCCCCAGGCCGGGTGCCGCAGCAGGTTGATGCAGACCCCGGCGAACAGGTTGGCACCCTGGGTGCGTGCCTCCACCCCGATCGCATCACCCACGAGCACCTCGAGCTCGGGATCGAAGGTGGCGGCCCGGGCCATGGCGGACGGGAAGGCGGTGGACCGGTACATCACCACGCCCTTGGGTCCGTCGGTGAAGCGGATCCCCGGCAGGCCCAGCCTCGGCACCGACGCCGCCACGATCGGCTCGCCGTTGTAGCGCCGCGCCATCTCCAGCAGCCCCGACACGAGCGGTCCGTCGCCCGAGAGCATGTCGACCTTCTCGTCGACGGTCAGCTCGGAGAGGATCCGCTCGACCTCGGCGTCGATGCCCGACGGTGCCGTGGGCTCGAGCCCGCCGACCGCCCGATCGGGCGCGTCGGCGGGTGGGACGGCGGCAGGCATGGCCGAGCAGGTTACGGGCGCGGCCGGCGGCGCGCCCGCGTCGGATCGAACCCGTTCGTCATCCAGCCGGCCAGCGGCTCCGTAGACCGGGCGACACCAACCCCGTCCCCGGAGGTCCCCCCAATGCGCAAGTCCCTCGCTGCCGCCGTGCTCGCCACGTCGGCGGTGGTCGGCAGCACCATCGCCGCCGTCGTGCCGTCGCAGGCCCAGGCCGCACCCTCGCAGGTGTACGTCGTGCACGGCCTGCCCCTCGACAACGCCGGAACCGTCGTCGACGTCTACGCCGGCGCCGCCGGCGATCCCATCGACAAGGCCGGCCTCGTCACCGACGACTTCCGGTTCAAGCAGGTGGCCGGTCCGCTGTCGCTCGCCCCCGCCGACTACACGGTCTACGTGGCCAAGCCCACCGCATCCGACGACGGCACGCTCGCCGCCGACGAGGTGATCTTCTCGAAGACCCTCACGGTGCCCTCGGGCCTGAACGTGTCGGCCGTGGCCAGCCTCGACGGCGCCGGTCAGCCCACCATCAACGTGTTCGCCAACGACCTGAGCAGCGCCAAGAGCGGCGGTCGCCTGTCGATCCGCCACGCCGCCGCCGCCCCGGCGGTGAACGTGGACATGGGCTACTTCCCGTTCAGCCGGATGTTCTCGTTCTTCGTGAACACCTACGGCCCCGCCGAGAACGGTCAGGCCGCCGACGTCACCACCGCTGCCGGCAAGTACGACCTGGTGGTCCGCGTGGCCTCCAGCGGCGCTCGCGCCGCCGCCGTTCCGCGCTTCCCGGTGACCGCCGGCAAGCTCACCGCCGTGTACGCCGTGGGCGTCCCCGGTTCCACCTTCGGGTTCGTGGTCCAGCAGATCGACCTCTGATCCCCGGATCGTTCCCGCCCGTCGCGTTCCGCCGGCGACGGGATGGGGACCACGGAGGCCCGGCCACCCGGCCGGGCCTCCGGCGCGTCCGGGCCCGGGATTACGGTCGGGCGGGTGGACCTCTTCGCCCTGATCGCCGCCGAGCGGCTCCGCCTGGCCGACGAGCTCGAGCTGCTGTCGCCCGACGACTGGGCGCAGCCGTCGCTCTGCGATGGCTGGACCACCCACGTGGTGGCCGCCCACCTGAACGCACCGTGGGAGATCAAGGTCCCCACGGTGCTGATCGGGATCGTCCGCCACCGCGGCAGCATCGACCGGGCCTTCGACCAGATGGCGCTCGACCTGGCCCGGCGCCTGCCCCCCGGGCGGTGCGCGGCCGGGCTGCGCGAGCACGCCGGCCACCGGTTCACGCCGCCGATGATGGGCCCCGAGGCGCCCCTCACCGATGTGATCGTCCACGGCAACGACATCCTCGCCCCGCTCGGCCGATCGGTGGCCGTGGCCCCCGATGCGCTCCGCACCAGCCTGGCCTGGCTGGCCAAGGGCGACGCCAAGGGCTTCCTGCCCCGGTCCCGGGTGCAGGGCCTGGCCTTCGAGGCGACCGACGTCGACCTGCGGTGCGGCTCGGGTCCCGCCGTCGTCTCGGGGCCGGCGCTGGCGGTGATCACCACCCTGCTGGGTCGGCGCTCCGGGGTGGACCAGCTCGCCGGCGACGGGCTGGCGCTCCTGCTCGAACGGCTCTGACGGGAGCCGCTCGCCACCCGTCCCGCATCACCCGCATCGGCCGGGGCGGTCCCTAACCTCGATCTGACCCATGTCCACCGCCCTCCGCCGTCCCCCCACCGTGCCCACCCGCCGCCCTCGGACCCGCATCGACGGGCTCGACGGGCTGCGCGCGCTCGCCGTGGTGGCGGTGCTGCTGTACCACGCGGACGTGCCGTGGGCCCGCGGCGGGTTCGTGGGCGTCGACGTGTTCTTCGTGCTCAGCGGCTACCTCGTCACGAGCATCGTGGTCGAGGGCTTCGCCCGCACCGGGACGCTCGGCTTCTCCCGCTTCTGGTCGGGCCGGCTGCGCCGCCTCGCTCCGGCCCAGCTCGCCCTCATCGTGGCCGTCACGGTCACCCTGGCCATCTGGCACCCGAGCGAGCTCGCCGGCCTGCGGGGCCAGGTGATCGCCGCCCTCACCGGCACCACCAACTGGTATCTCATCGCCACCAACGGCTCGTACTTCGAGCAGCTCGGCCGGCCGCCGGTGCTCCGCCACCTGTGGTCCCTCGCCGTGGAGCTGCAGTTCTACCTCGCCTTCCCACCCGTGCTCGTGCTGGCGCTCAAGCGGGTGGGCGGCCACGTTGAGCGGATCGTGGTCGGCCTGCTGGTGGCGATCCTCGCCTCCACCATCTACCTCGCCGTGCTGTTCGACCCCGGCGCCGACCCGACCCGGGCGTACTTCGACACCTTCGCCCGCCTCGCCGCCCCCCTCACCGGCGCCGTCCTCGCCCTGCTGTGGCGGCCCCGGGCCCTGAGCCGCGGGCCGGTGGCCGACCTCGGCCCGCGCGTGGCGATGCTCGGCGCGGGATCGCTGCTCGGCCTGCTGTGGATCATGCACGCCGCCGGCGACCGGTCGGCGCTGATGTACCGCGGTGGCTTCCTCCTGACCGCCCTGCTGTCGGCGGGCGTGGTGGCGGCCATCGTCCACCCGGGCGGCGTGCTCGGCGGTCGCAACGCCCTGGGCAACCCGGCGCTGGTGGCGGTGGGCGTGCGGTCCTACGGCCTCTACCTCTGGCACTGGCCGGTCTACGTGCTGATCCGACCTCGCATCGACGTCGGCTGGTCCTGGGGCACCACGTTCGTGGTGCGCATCCTGCTCACGGTGGCGCTCACCGAGCTCTGCTACCGCTTCGTGGAGCGGCCGTGGCACCTCCGCGCGCCCGACGCCTCCTTCGCCGGCATCCGCCGTCGGCTGCTGCAGCCGAGCGGCATCCGCACCGGGCCCCGGCTCGCCGCCCTCGGCGGCGCCGTGCTCAGCCTGGCCACCGTGGTGATCCTGATCGTGCCCCACCAGCGCAACGACGCCATCGCCGACTCGCTGCGCGCCGGCCAGGCCGCCCTGGCCACCCATGCGTCGGGCAACCCCACCACCACCCTGCCCGGGGACGACTCGGCCCCCACCACCTCCACCACCATCCCGCCCCCCGGCACCGGCACCGTCACCCTGGTGGGCGACTCGGTGATGCTGGGGTCGGCGCCGGACCTGCTCGCCGCGTTCGGCGACCGCGCCAACGTCGACGCCGCCGTCGGCCGCCAGGCCGCCGAGCTGGCCCCGATCATCCGCCAGCTCGACGCCGAGGGCCGCCTCGGCTCGCGCGTGGTGGTGCAGGTGGGCATCAACGGCACCGTCACCGAGGAGGAGCTGACGGACATCGTGGCGGCC
>JAHBSN010000084.1 GCA_019639095.1 Actinomycetota bacterium | reverse complement strand
GCTGACGTACACCAGGCTCACGTAGGCGCTCGGCTTGGCGCCGGCGCCCTCGTAGAACTCGTTCGACGCGTACAGGGCAGCGGCCAGGTTGGCGCTACGGAAGCCGGACCGGAGCTTCTCGGTCCAGAATGCGAGCCCGCCCGGGTCGGGCGTGCGGCGGAGCACGAACTCGTACAGGTCGCGAACGACGCGCTCGGACCACTCGCGCTCTCGCACCAGATCCAGGGCGAAGGTGGTTCGGGACCCACCGACGTCGAGCGCGGGCGCCCAACGAGCCAGATCGGCGTCGGTGGCGGGCCGGTCGAAGGCGTCCCTCACCGCCGAGGCGACGTAGTCGGCGGTGGACTGTGCGTACTTGGGGCTGCCGGGGGAGGCCGGTGCGCCACCGGCCGCGGCCGCCGAACCGAGCACAAGGGAGAGGACACCCACCGCCACGACCGTGCGTCGTACTCCAATCACCGGTGACCTCCAAGCTGTGCGCGAACGCCCACCAGCGCACACCAGGGGCGTGGTCGTGTCAATGACCCCCTCTACGCTGGGTCGGTGCCCTTCCCCATCGTGAACGTGATCGTGGCCGTGCTGGCCGGCGTGCTCCTGCTGCGGGTGGGCATGAAGATCCTGGGCGGGTTCGCGCGCCCCGTGCCCGAGGCACCCGATCCGGGCGAGCTGCGCCGGGTGCGCCTCACCTACCAGTGTTCCATCTGCTCCACCACCGTCCGCATGACCATGGCCAACGACGAGGTCCCCGAACCCCCGCGGCACTGCCAGGAGGACATGGACCTGATCACGTCGCCCGACGACATCTGAGCGGGTGCCCTGCTATCCCCAACCTGTGGACAACGCTGGGGAAGATCACAGCGCTGTAACTTCCGGACCGCCGGTTCGTCACCTTCGCGACATCGGCACGATGCCGGGTGACCGCCGGTTCAGCGGTACTGGGTGGCGGTGATGATGCCGCCGAGGATGAACGCCAGCCCGACGACCAGGCGGATGTTGGCCGGCTCGCCGAAGACGCTCATGTAGTTGAGCATGATGACCAGTGCGCCCACGATGAGCAGGCCGAACATGATGGCCGGCACCCACCAGGGACTCGGCCCGGGTGCGTACTTGGCGGTGGGTGGCGTGTACCGCTTGGAGTAGCGGTCCTCTTCCTCGCCGTGCTCGGCGGCCACGGAGTGGGTGCGGGCCGCGGTGGAGCCCTTCTTGGCCCCGCCGCCTGCGGTGGAGACCCCCTGTGCGGCCCCCTTCGGGGTGACGCGCTTGCTGACCACCTTCTTGCGGACGACCTCGGGCTTCACCGGCTCGGCCTTCGCAGACTCAGCCTTCGCGGACTCGGCCTTCGCGGACTCAGCGTTCGACGGCTCGGCCTCCGCTGGCGCGTCGTCGGTGGTCTTGGGCTCAGCTGGGTCTTCGGCCATGGTCCCGAACACTACCGAACGCCTGCCAGCGGCTCCGATCGCGACCACTACCGTCTGGTCCATGCGACGCCGGGTCCTGGTCATCGACAACTACGATTCGTTCGTATACAACCTCGTCCAGTACTTGGGCGAGGGCGGGGCCGAGCCGGTGGTGCACCGCAACGACGCCATCACCCTCCAGGACGCGATCGACCTCGACCCCGACGGCGTGCTGATCTCCCCCGGGCCCGGCAACCCCGACTCGGCGGGCATCAGCAACGACGTGATCCTGCACTTCACCGGGCGCAAGCCCGTGTTCGGCGTGTGCCTCGGCCTGCAGTGCATGGGCCAGGTGTACGGCGGCACCGTGGTGCGGGCGCCGGAGATCATGCACGGCAAGACCTCGCTCGTCCGCCACGACGGCACGGGCCTGTTCACCGGGCTCCCGCAGCCCCTCGAGGCCACCCGCTACCACTCGCTGGTGGTGGCCCGCGACACCGTGCCCGACGTGCTGGAGGTCTCCGCCGAGACCGACGACGGACTGGTGATGGGCCTGCGCCACCGCGACGCTCCCACCGAGGGCGTGCAGTTCCACCCCGAGTCGGTGCTCACCGTGGCCGGCCACGACCTGGTGGGCAACTTCCTGGCCCAGGTGGACGCCTTCGCCTGATCCCGCGGCCGCGCCGTCAGGGCTGCGGCAACGTGGTGCTCGACGTCGGCAGCGTGGTGCTCGACGTGGGCAGCGTGGTGGTGGTGCTCGGGGGCGCCGTGGTGGTGGTGCTGGGCGGGGCCGTGGTGGTGGTGCTGGGCGGGGCCGTGGTGGTGGGCGCCGTGGTGGTGGTGACCTCGTTGATGGCCACCGTGAGCGTGACCGGCACGGCCAGCGGCTGGGTGCCCGGCGCCGGGTTCTGGCGGGTGACGGTGCCGTTGGGCGCGTCGGAGGGCTCGGTCTCGTAGGCGATCTCGGCGGTGAAGCCGCGCTCCGCGATCAGGCGTTGCGCCGCCCCGACCTCCATGTTGACCACGTCGGGGAACTCGCCGGTGGCGGGACCGCCCGACACCCTGAGCACCACCGTGGAGCCCTTGTCGACACGGGTGCCGAGCTCCGGGCTCTGCTCGAGCACCTGGTCCACCGGCTGGTCCGACGCCTCGCGCTTGGACTCCACCTTCAGGCCGAGGTTCTCGAGGCGCTGCGTGGCGAGGCCCACCGGGCTGCCCACCACGTCGATCACCTCCACCTGGACCGCGCGCTCGTCGAACACGCCGAGCTGGCGTCCGAAGGCGAAGATGAGCCCGCCCAGGATGGCGATCAGGACGACGATGGCGGCGAAGAACCAGCCGCTGCGGCTCTTGTGCTCGTAGGCCTCGTCGGGCAGCGGCGGGGCGTCGGGCGGCACCGGCACCGTGTTGGGACCGGGCTGCAGGGCGCTGGCGGCCGCCGCGCCGGCCACCGCGGCGGCGGCCATGGGGGCGCCACCGGCCTGCACCGGTCGGCCGTCGCGGAAGCGGAGCAGGTCGGCGCGCAGCTCCGCCGCGTCTTGGTAACGGCGGTCGGGGTCCTTGGCCAGGGCCTTGTTGGTGACCGCCTCGTAGCCGCGCGGCACGCCGGGGACCTTCTCGTGCAGCGGCGGCAACGGCTCCTGGACGTGCTTGTAGGCGATGGCCACGGGGCTGTCGGCGCTGAAGGGCGGCCGGCCCGACGCCATCTCGTACAGGACCACGCCGAGCGAGTACAGGTCGCTGCGGGGATCGACGGGCTTGCCCTGGGCCTGCTCGGGCGAGAAGTAGGTGGCGGTGCCCATGACGGATCCGGTCTGGGTGAGGTTCTCCTCGGAGCTCGAGGTCATGGCCCGGGCGATGCCGAAGTCGGCCACCTTGACCTCGCCGGTGGCGGTGATGAGCACGTTGCCGGGCTTCACGTCGCGGTGCACCACGCCCTTGCGGTGGGCGAAGCCGAGGGCGGCGGCCACGTCGGCGGCGATGCCGGCGGCGCGCTTGGCCCCGATGGGGCCGTCGGCGCGGAGGATGTCGGACACGGTCCGCCCGTCGACGTACTCCATGACGATGTAGTAGGTGCCGCGCTCCTTGCCCCAGTCGTAGACGCCCACGATGTTGGGGTGGTTGAGGTTGGCAGCGGCCTGGGCCTCACGACGGAAGCGGGCCACGAACGACGGGTCGGTGGCGAACTCCGGGAAGAGGATCTTGATGGCCACGGGCCGGTCGAGCAGGCGGTCGCGGGCGAGGAAGACCTCCGCCATCCCGCCTCGGCCCACCCGCCTCTGCAGCTCGTAGCGGCCGTTGAGCACGACCTGTTCGCGGTTCGACATCCGGCAGCCAGCCTACGAGAGCGATCGGGATGGGACAGGGAGGGACACCACCACCGACATCAGCCGCCACCGCCCGGTGCGGTGGTGCTGGTGGTGCTGGTGGTGTCGGCGGGAGGTGCCGGCGGCGGGGCGAGGGCGGCCTCGATCACCTGCTTGGCGATGGGGGCGGCCACGCGGCCGCCGGTCTGCTCGCTCGCGCCCTCCTGGCCCTCGACGAGGACCGCCACCACCACCGAGGGGGCCTGGCCGGGCTGGCCGGCCCACGCGATCACCCACGCGTGCGAGCGCAGCGGGGCGGCCGGGCCGAACTGGGCCGTACCGGTCTTGGCCCCCACGTCGACGCCCGGGATCTGCAGGCGCGTGGCGCTGCCGCGCGCCACGACCTCGCGCATGGCCTGGCGCATCGTGTCGGCGGTCTGGGGCGAGACCGCCCGCCGCCAGGCCGTGGGCTCGAGGCGCCGCACCAGCTCGCCCTCGCCGTCGCGGATCTCGTCGACCACGTGGGGCTCCATGATGACGCCGTCGTTGGCCACCCCGGCGGCCACGAGTGCCATCTGGAGGGGGGTGGCGGCCACGTCGTACTGGCCGATGGCCGACTGGGCGAGGGTGGGGAGCTGCTGGGAGAAGTCGATGTCGGGGAAGCGCGACGGCACCGCCGGCAGGTCGAGCGGCGGGGTCGAGTTGAAGCCGAACCGCTTCGCGCCGTCGATGAGGGCGGGTCCGCCCAGGTCGAGGCCCATCTGGCCGAACGACGTGTTGCACGACTTGGCGAGGATCGTGAACAGGGTGCCGCCGCAGAGGCTCCCGCCGAAGTTGGGCAGGACGCGGGTGGTCTGGGGCAGGTCGAGCGCCCGGATGGTGGGGTACACCGGCTCGGTGGGCGTGACCATGCCGGTCTCGACGCCGGTGGATCCGGTGACCACCTTGAAGGTGGACCCCGGCGGGTAGATCTCCCGGTAGACCTTGGCCAGGAGCGGTTCGCCGTCGGCCGCCTCGTACACCTTCTTGACGTTCCCGGCCGCCTCGAGGTCGTGGTCCGAGAGCAGGTTCGGGTCGAAGGTGGGCCAGCTCCACAGGGCCAGGACCCCGCCGGTGCGCGGGTCGAGCGCCACCACCGAGCCCTTCTGGTCGCCGAGCGCGGCCTTGGCGGCCGCCTGCACGTCGGAGCGCACCGTGAGCTTGAGGTTGCCGGTGCGATCCTTGCGCACGAACAGGTCGCCCACGTCTCGGACGCGCTGGCCGGCCGTGGTGCCCGACAGCTCGTCGTTGTAGGCGCGCTCCAGGCCGGTGGCCCCGAACAGGTAGCTGAAGTACCCGGTGATGTGGGCGTAGAGCTCGCCCTCGGGGAACTCCCGCTGGTACTCGTAGCGGTCGTCGCTCGCCACCGACCGGGCCAGCACCACCCCGTCGGAGGTCGACACCGTGCCCCGGGGCCGGTTGAACGCCTGGTCGATGGGCCGGCGGTTCTCGGGCTTGGTGTTCAGGTCGTCGGCGCGCCACACCTGGATGTAGTTGAGCTGCACGAACAGGATGCAGAACAGCCCGATCAGGAACGCGCCGAGGCGCCGGATGGAGCGGTCCATCAGCGGGCGCCCTTGCGGGCCGAGCGGGCCGAGCCGTCGGAGATGCGGATCAGCAGGGCGAGGAGCACGTAGTTGGCCACCAGCGCCGAACCGCCGTAGGACACGAAGGGCAGCACCACGCCGGTGAGGGGCAGCACGCGCAGCACCCCGGCGAGGATGACGAAGCTCTGCATCCCGACGAGGGCGGTGAGCCCGGCGGCGAGGAGCTTGTCGAAGGGGTGCTCGGCCTGGGTGGCGATGCGCAGGCCCGAACCGACGATGAGCAGGTAGCAGATGAGGATCGCGGTGCCGCCGAGCAGGCCGAGCTCCTCGCCGATGGCGGCGAAGATGAAGTCGCTCTCCACCACGGGCACGCGGTCGGGCCGGCCGAGCCCGATGCCGGTGCCGGCCACCCCGCCCCACGCCAGGGCGAACCACGTCTGCACCACCTGGAGGCCGCGGTCCTGGGCCTCGGGCCAGGGGTTCAACCAGGTGGTGACGCGGGTCTGGACGTGCTCGAACGCGGTCCACGCGCCGTAGGCGGCCACCCCGAACAGGGCGGCGCCGCCGATGGGGTAGGCCAGGCGCCCCGTGGCCACCCACAGCATGGCGATGAACAGGAAGAACAGCAGCAGCGACGAGCCCAGGTCCTTCTGGGCGGTCATCACGAGGATGGCCATGCCCCAGGCGAGCAGCACCGGGCCGAGGTGCTTGAGGTCGGGCAGCACCGGGCGGATGCGGGGCCAGGTGGCCATGCTGAGCAGCTCGCGCTTCTCCACGAGGTACGACGCGAAGAAGAGCGCGAAGGCGATCTTGGCGAACTCGCCGGGCTGGAACCGCACCGGCCCGAGCGCCACCCAGATCCGGGCGCCGCGGATGGACACGCCGATGCCGGGCAGGATCGGCATCACCAGCAGCACCAGGCCGACGAGCAGGAAGACGTAGCGGTAGCGCTCGAGGTCGCGCGCCCGGCGGACGAACAGCAGGGTGAGCACGAACGCCACGATCCCCACCGCGGTCCACGTGGCCTGGAGGCCGGCGAGGTCGGGGTCGAGCCGGGCGATGAACACGTAGCCGATGCCGTTGAGCACGGCGGCCAGCGGCAGGAGGAGGCCGTCGGCCTCGGGGGCCAGGCGGCGCACGGCGACGTGCGCGAGGAACAGCAGGCCGGCGATGACGGCCAGGAACGGCCCGATGTTCGCCGGGATGGACGCCGTGGTGCCCAGGCTCGCCAGCGTGTAGGCGCCGCCGGTGATGGCCACCGCCAGGACGATGAGGCCCAGCTCGGCGCGACGGCGCGCCCGGCCGAGCACGGTGGGCCCTCCCGCGCTGCGGAGCTGGCCGACGGCGGTCACGGGACGGTGGTGGGCGCGGCGGTGGTGGGCGGGGCGGTGGTGGCCGGCGCGGTGGTGGACGTGGACGTGCTGGTGGAGGTGGTGGTGGACGTGGCGGCGATGGCGTCGTCGACCTGGGTCTGCAGGTTGATCAGGTAGCGGTCGGCCGCGGAGCGCGAGCCGAACTCCTTGCCGGCCTCGATGGCGGGCCGGATGGCGGGCGGCACCTCGTCGCGGGTGATCTCGGTGGTGTCCTCGAGCTGGGGGTCGAAGAAGAGCACGCCGCCGGGCTGGCCCCGGAACACCGCCACCCGATCGCCCTCGAAGGTGACGAAGTAGGTCTTGCTCGCCGACCACCCGATGGCGCCCACCACCACGCCGAGCACGAGCAGCAGCAGCACCACGAACGCGAGCACCCGCCACGTGATGCGGCGCGTGCGGGCGTGGTCGAGCTCGCCGAAGGGATCGTCGACCTCGGCGCCGTAGTCGTCGGTGGCCACCGGCAGCGAGCTGCGCCGACCGGCGAAGAGCTCCTCCTCGGCGGGCGGCTCGGCCGGCACCGCGGTCGGGTCGGCCTCGGGCCCGGGCGACACGAGCCGGCTGGCATCGGCGGCCATCAGCGCCGACGCCGCCGCGGACCGTCCGCCGTCGTCGACGACGTCGACCACCACCACGGTGATGTTGTCCCGACCGCCGCCCTCGTTGGCCAGGCGCACCAGCTCCGAGGCCGCCTCGCCCGGATCGGCCAGCCGGCGCAGGACCGACGCCATCTGGTCCGACGACACCTCGTTGAACAGGCCGTCGGAGCAGAGCAGGAACCGGTCGCCGGTGAAGGGGAGGACCGTGGCGCCGTCGACCTGCACGTCGAGGTCGATGCCGAGCGCGCGCGTGAGGATGTTCCGCTGCGGGTGTACGGCGGCCTCGTCCTCGGTGAGCTGGCCGTCGCGCAGCAGGTCCTCCACGAGGCTGTGGTCGTGGCTCAGCTGGATGAGCTTGTCGTCGCGGAGCAGGTAGACGCGCGAGTCGCCCACGTTGACCCACGCGATCTCGTCGCCGTCGGGCCCGTCGACCACGCGCAGGGCCACCAGCGTGGTGCCCATGCCGTGGAGGTCCCGATCGGCGCCGGCCTTCTCGAAGATGGCCCGGTTCGCCACCCGCACGGCCTGGCGCAGCGAGTCCAGCGTGCGCTCGGTGGCGTGGCGCTCCACGAGCTCGACGGCCATGGCCGACGCCACCTCGCCACCCTGGTGGCCGCCCATGCCGTCGGCCACGCCGTAGAGCGTCTCGGCCTCGGCCAGGAACAGCGAGTCCTGGTTGTTGGAGCGGACCTGGCCCACATCGGTGGCGCTGCCGGCGCGAAGGGTTGTCACACGAGCTCCATCACGGTGTTGCCGACCTGCAGCCGGTCGCCACGGCGCATGACCTGGGGGCCCTGCACCTTCTTGCGGTTGAGGTAGGTGCCGTTGGTGGACCCGAGGTCCTCCACGAAGAGCTGGCCGTCCCGGGAGAAGACCCGAGCGTGCAGCTGCGAGGCGTAGGTGTCGTCGATGGTGACCTGGCAGCCCGCCGCCCGACCCACGGTGAGCTCGTCGGCGAGGTCGTAGCGGCGGCCCTTGAGCGCGGCGGGCTCGACGATGGCGAGCTGCACCGCGGCGGCCTTGCGATCGACCCGCTTGGCCTCCCGCTGGGCGCGTCGGGGGGTGGCGGTGACCACCTTGGGCCCGCGGATCTCGGTCCACACCGCCCGCAGGACCCGGAGGAAGAACAGGTACAGGAGGGCAAGCAGGCAGAGCTTGAGGATGGTGAGCAGCTGCTCGTCCATGACCGGGCGAGCCTACCGGTCGCCCCCTCGGCGGTCGGCCGCGACCAGGTGCGCCGGCTCAGGAGGCCTCGAACGAGAGGATGGTGTTGCCGAAGGCGATCTCGTCGCCCTCGGTCAGCTCGTGGGAGCTGACCCGCACGCCGTTGACCCGGGTGCCGTTGGTGGAGCCGAGGTCCACGAGCACCCAGCCGTTGCCGTGCGGACGGATCTCGGCGTGGTTGCGGCTCACGTTGGGATCGGCGAGCTGCACCGTGGACTCGGGTCGGCGGCCGAAGGTGACCACGGCCTCGCCGAGCGAGAGGCGCTCCCCGGTGGGCAGCAGGAGCGAGCCCGCGCCCACGCCGCCGCTGCCCTCGCGCATGCGACCGGTGATCTGGAAGGCGCCGGTGTGCTGGCGCTCGCCCACCTCGAGGTGCACCGACACCGGGCCCATGAAGACGTAGCCCTCGTCACGGGCGTGCTCCCGCGCCGCCTCGGCCAGCTCGCGCTCGAGGCTCTCGCGAACCTCGGCGAAGCGCTCGAGGTCGGCCTCGGACACCTCCACCAGGTACTGGTTGGGCACCACCGTGCGGCCGCGCACGTCGACCGAGCGGTTGTCGTCCATCTCCCGCACCAGGCGCCGGCCCAGCTCCACCGGCCGCAGGCCCGAGCGGAAGATGCGGGCGAAGGTGCCCTCCACCATGCGCTCCAGGCGCCGTTCGAACCCCTTCAGAGCCACGGCGGAACCCTACCCATGTGGGCTTCGGACAGGCCGCGCGCTAAGTTGCCCCCGCTCACTCGCGCGAGTGGCGGAATTGGCAGACGCGCTGGATTCAGGTTCCAGTGTCCTAACGGACGTGGGGGTTCAAGTCCCCCCTCGCGCACCACGGGTCACCGACACAACGTCGGCGATCTACCGACAGAACTCGCTTCGGACCGCCCCTGAGGGGCGGTCCGAGGTCGGTTTGGGGTCTGACGGAGCCCACGTGGCTCCCGGGGGCTCTTTGGCGCGACGTGAGTGCCGGATTCTTTGGTTCTCTGCCGTTTTCGGACGCGGCGGAGCGGCCCGCTGGAAGGCGGGCCGCTCGGTGGAGCAGGGGGTCAGGCGCTCGGCGGTGGGTCGCCGCTGGAGGTGGCGGGCGCCCAGTTCTGGATGGGCTTGGTCGTGCGGCGGCGCTTACGTGGCTTGCGGAGGGTGCCGTTGGTGTCGACGACGGCGAGGTCGCAGAAGGAGTCGATCTTGCGAAGGTTGAGGGCGAAGATCCCGAACGCGACGAGAACGCTGTTGGCGGCGACGCCGCGGACGCGTCGTTTGGTGGAGTCGGCGAGTGCCTCGTAGCTGCCGTCTTTGATGAGACCGTTGACGCCCTCGATGGTGTTGCGCAGCGTCGCGTAGGTGCGTTGCCACTCGGGTGTGCCGTAGGGCAGGGCTTGGAGGTAGCGGTCTCCGGCTTCGGGTGGGAAGGTCACCGACTGTTGGGTGCACACCTTGGGTGGGTCGTCAGCGACGTCGGTGGTGAGGATGACAGCGGTCTTGCCGAGCATGTGTCGGCTGGTCGACCCCTTCTTGAGGTCGCACATCGCGGTCGGGTGAGTCCCGGCCGCCGGACACAAGAGTCGGACGTGGCCCTCGGCGTCGGGGGCGGCCTTGGGTCGCAACTCGTAGGCGCGGCGGGCCTCGATGCGTTCGTACCAGAGGTCTTTGGTGATGAGCCCGGCACGGAGGTCGGCGGTAGCGGTGACGAGGAGGGTCGGCATCGACGGGCAGTACCAGCGGCCCTCGACGAGGTTCGCGCCTCCCCAGGTGGCCATGATGCCGAGTTCGTCGATCTTGTAGTCGATGACGAGTTGGTGCCCGAGCGCGGCGGCCGGGAGGCGGTAGTTCTCGGGCTTCTGGCCGGTGTAGGCGCGGTCGCATCCGATGAGGTCGGCGGGCAGGCCCCGCTGGTGCATGTTGGCGAGCATCTTGACGGCGTTCTCACCGGGGGCGTGGCCGGGCTTGTGCAAGACGGCCATCCCGGCGATCAGGTAGGGGAAGGTGCGGTCGTCGTCGAGGCAGGAGGGTCCCATGATCGCGATGGAGAGTTCAAAGGCCCATTTCTGCTTCTTGAGCTTCTTGATGACCTTCCCGGCCGAGTCGGGCATGGCGTCGAGGTCGCGGTGGTCTCCTTCTCGGACGTACCAGGCGCCGTCAGGCTCCGCGGAGTAGATGACCACCTCGCCCGTGTCGGGGTCCTTCACCTGGGCACGGGCGAAGGCGGGAATCGGGGTGGCGTCGAGCCCGATCGAGCCCTTCCAGCGGAGCCACTGCTCACGGGGCATGGTCCGCAGCGAGATGTCGATGATCTGGTTGCAGAACCACAACAGCCGTTCCACGCGGACGGCGATCTCCTCGGGTGTCATCGACTTGGTGGCAGCGACGAACTCCTCGGCGGTGAGCCGCCGGTTCTTCGGGTAGGGCGATGGGTCCATGAGGTCGACCATGCCGTGGAAGCGGCTGCGCACTCGGCGGTAGAGCGCTGCCCACGCCTTGCGGTCCTCCTCGGGCGGTGGCGGATCGCTGGTGACACCGAGTTCGCCTCGCAGTTCGGGGGAGATGAACTTGAAGAGGGTCTTGGTGAAGCGTTCGAGGGTGAGGGCCTGGCGGTAGCGGACAGCCAGGCACATGGCGACGAGGAGGGCCTCGACGGTGAAGGTCCGAGGCGCCCCTCCAGGTCGGTTGCGCTCCTCGTCCTCCCACTCGGCGATCGCCTCGACCACACCGGAGGCCCGGACGAGCCGGATCGTGTCCCGAACGGCGGCATCGTCGATCGAGATGGCGTCGCGTTCGGGTCGGTCGAGATCCATCTCGCCGACCGCTTCGCGGGCCGGACCAACCGCCGACGCCTGGACCGGGTTCAAGGCGGACCCGGATCGCGCAGCACCGACCGGGCCTGATCGACGGTCGGGGCGGGGACGAACGGGTAGTAGCGGGCCAACTGCTTAGCCTCGACTCCAGCGGCGGGGAGCAGGGCCCGGACCGGGGTCCCAGCAGTGAGGTGGCCCACGATCCAGGTGATCCGTAACCGCTGCACGCTCAGCCTCGGGGCATCAGATTCGCGGCAGCCTTCTATGAACCGGGAGATGTCTTTGCGGTTGACGCGTTCGCGGGCCGAGCGGAACATCGGGCGGTCGCCGCAGAGCTGTGCGGTGTCGGCGACCTGTTCCTCCCAGCGGCGCAGCACCGGGACCGTGCGAGCGTTCGGCCCGGACACCTCGATGGTCACGCCGTGGGAGGTGACCTCGACATCGGTACCAACGAGTGCGGCGATGTCCATGCTCGACAGCCCGGCGCCGAGCCCCAGCGACAACAGGACCTTGGCGTTGTGGCGCTTGAACGCGGTGGGCTGGCCGTTGGCCCACGAGATCAGCGACGCCTCCTCGGCGCGGCTGTAGGGGGCGGACGGGTCCGAGGCGCGGATCGCGACCGTACGGTTCGGGCACGCCTCGGGTCCCAGGGCACCTTCGCCGATGGTGCGCAACTGGGACCGGTAGTTCGCCCGGGTGCCGCTGCTCAGATGCGCACATCCAACCGCGATGAAGTGCTCCACGACCCGTGGGCTGAACACCACGTCCGCGGTGAGCGGTAGACCCTCGGTCTCACAGAAGACCAGCAACTGAGCGACGGCGTTCATCCACGCCACCGCGGTCGCCGGGGTCGATGGACCCGCGGACTCGACGAAGGCGCGGGCGATGGGCCCGATGCGGTTCCACCGCTCAGGGTCCAGGTGTTTCGGCGTGAACTGGTCGGTGCGGCCGCTCACGGAGTCCCCCGGCCGAAGCGGTTGACCACGGTCCCACCGCGGAGCCGAACGATCGCCGAGGAACCACGTGACCGTCGGGTGCAGGCGGTGCCGATACCTGGGCGTCGAGAGATCGGGGACCAGCACAGGACTCGGACGGAGCGGGGGCTCGAAGCCAGGCAGCACCAGCTGGCCGCACCCAGGCGCAGGTTCCCCGACCATCGGCGCGGCCCGTTCAGGCCCCCCATCGGGGACCAGCCACAGGCCGCTGACGCGCCCTGTTCCCGGAGTGATCTGAACCTGCATGAGTGTTCGCACGCTAGTTCCTGCAGATTCGTAGGGCGCGGCCGCTACAGTCACCGCCGTGGAACCGGAAACGAGCGAGTCCGGCCAACCGGCAGTCGTCAGCGACCGCTTGGTGGTCGCCCACGACTGGGACCCGTTCGAGGCGGGAGACGAGCACGGCCGCTTCCACGGCTTCGTCACCAGCGACGGCTGGGTCTACTGGCGGCGCATGGGCACCCCCGAGGTGCGAGTCAGGGTCGACGCCACCGGGCCGAGGATCGCCATCACCGCGGTGCTCGTTCTGCCCCGCGAAGACGTGCTCGATTGGCCCCCGACCGTGTCGGCCACCGACCTGCGCGAGGTCCCGCTCGGACAGCTCGAAGCGATGATGAACTCGCCCAAGCTCGCCGCCTTCATCCGCAAGTCCCAGAGCGGCGCTGTCGACGGTGGCGATGGCGGCGGTTCGCTTGACGAGTACCTCGACCGCCACGGCCAGCACTACCGGCTCGACGGAGTCCGCGAGACAAGCCGACCCGACATGTTCTACGCCGAACTCGCGTTCATCTGGGCACAGGCGCTCAGCGCAGGGCACAAGAACCCCGCCACCCTGATCGCCCAAGCCAACGACGTGAGCCCCTCCGCCGTCTACCGATGGGTCCGCGAGGCCCGCCGGCGAGGCGTCATGGCCCCATCCGGCCGGGCGCTCGCCGCCCAGCGCCGAGCCCAAGCCACACAAGACGCCGAACAGTCCTGACACGTCAGTCCCCCGGCTCCGTCGCCCCCCACATCGCGACCGAGACCAGGTCACGTTCGACCGCACCGAGATAGGG
>JAHBSN010000083.1 GCA_019639095.1 Actinomycetota bacterium | reverse complement strand
TCGGGGTAGTCGCGCAGCCAGAGGACGAACTGCGTGCAGCCGGCGTCGATGAAGCCCTGGACGCCGGCGGCCACGGTCTCGGGAGAGCCCACGAGGTTGTCGCGGAGGTACTCGTCGGGGCCGTCGGCGCCCCAGAGGTGACCGCCGCCGGGCTCGTCGCACCAGGCCCGGGCCTCGGCGTCGGTGTCGAAGATCCGGCAGTCGGGGCCGTGGGTGCGGCTGATCTCGTCGAAGGGCCGGCCGATCTCGGCGCAGTAGCCCTCGAGCAGCGCCGACTTCCGACGGAAGGCGTCGAGCCCCACCTGCCAGTTGGTGGCGTCGGCGTGGCGGGCGGCGATGCGCAGCGTGACTCGCTCGCCCCCGCCCCCGATCCACACCGGCGGCAGCGACCGGATCGGCTTGGGATCGCAGTACGCCCCGTCGAAGCTGAGGTGCTCGCCGGCGAACGACACCGTCTCCTCGGTCCAGAGCCGCCGGATCACCTCGGCGGTCTCGTCGAGGATGGCGAGCCGCTCGAGGTCGGGCAGGTAGGAGTACCCGTAGGCCCGGTACTCCCGGTCGAACCACCCGGCGCCGAGCCCGAGGATGAGCCGGCCACCGGAGAACACGTCGACGCAGGCGGCCTCCTTCGCCAGGAGCCCGGCGTTGCGGTAGTTGGAGCACGTGACGAGCTGGCCGAGCTCGGCCGACGAGGTCCGTTGCGACAGCGCGGCGAGCATCGTGAACGCCTCGAACACGTGGGTGGGCCGGCGGCGGGGCACGGTCTCCACGTGGTCGTAGACCCAGAGGTGGTCGTAGCCGATCGCCTCGGCCGCCTCGGCCAGCTCCACCGAGCGAGCCCACGCGTCGGCGGCGCTCCAGCCGGTGTACTCGAGCTTCCAGCCCTGGGGCACGAACACCCCGAAGCGAACCCCGTGGGGAGCGCCGGCGAGGGTCACGAAGCGAACTCCCAGTACTGGAGCTCGCACATCATCGGGAGCTGGAACCCCACGTAGAGCGAGTGGATCTTGACCACGTCCTGGTCGTCGATCGAGGGGTCGATGATGTCCACGCGGGGATCGCGTTCGCGGTAGGCCTTGGCCCGCTCCCATGCCGCGTCGAGCTCCTCGCGGGTGCCCACCGAGAAGCCGAAGTGGTCGAGGCGCGGGCACGACATGGGCTCATCCTCGGCGATGAGGAACACGAACTGGTCCCAGTGCACGCAGCCGAGGATGAGCCGCTCGCGGTCCACGGTCATGGTGGGCAGCTCGTCGAACCCGAACACCTCGCTCCAGAACCGGGTGATGTCGGCCCGGCTGGATTCGTCGAGCAGGTGGGCCGGCACGCTCATGGCCACGTGGTTGAAGCGGGGCGTCCCCGACGGGTAGTAGGGATGGCTCACGGCGTGCTCCTACGAGGCAGGGGGCGGGGGAGACGACACCCGGGGCACCACCATCACCTTGCCGGCGATGGTGCCGCGGGCCAGGCCGGCCAGGGCGTCGGGCAGGCCGTCGAGGGTCACGTCGACCGGCTCGATCAGGAGGTCGGTGTCGAGGGCGCCCGACGCCAGCAGCGCCAGGGCCTGCTCGAACCCGTCGTGGTCGTAGACGAACGAGCCGGTGACGGTGAGCTCGTTCAGCAGCAGGCGGTTCGGGTCGAACGTGGGCGGTTCGATCCCGGCACCCACCAGCACGAGCCGGCCTCCGCGGCAGAGCTGGTGGAAGCCCGCCTCCATGGCCGCCTTCTTGCCCGAGCACTCCAGCACCACGTCGACCGCCCGCGGCGAGATCCGCTCGGGCTCCCACATCGGGTACAGCTCCAGCTCGTCGGGGTGGATCACCTCGTGGGCGCCCAGGGCCCGGGCCAGCTCCTGGCGGGCGGCGCCGGGCTCCACCACCACCACGGGCCCGATGCCGCGGGCCACCAGCGCGGCCACCACGAGCGCCCCGATGGGGCCGGCGCCGAAGACCATGGCCGAGTGGCCGGCCTCGATGCCCGAGCGGGTGATGCCGTGGAGGGCGACGGCGAGCGGCTCGGCCAGGGCGGCCTGGCGGGCGGTGATGCCCTCGGGCACGCGCAGGAGCGACCGCTGGTCGACGAGGTGGTATCGGGCGAAGGCGCCGTCGAGGTCGTCGGCCACCACGCCGTCGCGCTGCTCGCACTGCGACGGCTTGCCCTCGAGGCAGCGTCGGCAGCGGCCGCAGCGGGGCGACGGGCCGCCCACCACCTCGTCGCCGAGCGCCCAGCCAGTGACGCCGTCGCCGAGGGCGATGACCACGCCGGTCCACTCGTGGCCGAGCACCGCGCCGGGGGTGCCCCAACCCTCGAGGATCATGTGGATGTCGGACCCGCACACCCCGCAGTGGCCCACCTCCACCAGCACCTGGCCGGGGCCCGGCGTGGGCACCGGCCGCTCCTGGACCTCCACGTGGCCGGGTCGGGTGTAGACGGCGACGGGCATGGCCCCGCCGGGGACGTCGGTCATCGGATGGCCTCCCCGCCATCGTCGGGCATGCCGGCGGTGGCGAACACGGTGGACAGGTCGACCTCGTCGGTGGCGCCGCCGGCCACCACCTGGCCGTGGGCGCACACCACCACGCGCGAGGCGAGCGCCAGGGCGTGGTCGACGTGCTGCTCCACCACCAGCAGCGCGGTGCCCGCGTCGCGCACCCGGGCCAGCACGTCGTACACCTCGGCGGTGATGACCGGGGCCAGGCCGAGCGACAGCTCGTCGGCGATCAGCAGCCGCGGCTCGAGCACCAGGGCGCGAGCGAGGGTGAGCATGCGCTGCTCGCCGCCCGAGAGCGTGCCGGCCAGCTGGTTGCGGCGCTCGCCGACGCGCGGGAACAGCTCGTAGGCCCGGGCGAGGGCGTCGGCCACGCCAGCACGGCCGAACTGGCGCCGGAAGGGAAGGAGGAGGTTCTCCTCCACGCTGAGGCTGGCGAACACCGAGCGACCCTCGGGGGCGTGGACCACGCCGGCCCGGGCGAAGTCCTGCGCCGGGCGCCCGGTGAGGTCCACCCCGTCCACCGACACGGTGCCGGCGGTGGGCGTGAGCAGGCCCGACGCCACCCGCGCCACGGTGGTCTTGCCGGCGCCGTTGGTGCCCACGAGCGCCACCGCCTCGCCGGGCTCGACGCGCAGATCCAGCCCGAAGAGGGCGTGGAACACGCCGTAGCCGGCATCCACCCCGGCGAGCTCCAGCACCGGTGCGGCCGCCATCACACGCCCTGCCCGAGGTAGGCGGCGCGCACGTCGGGATCGGCCAGCACGTCGCGGGTGGGGCCGGCGGCGATGCGGCGGCCGCAGTCGAGCACGTAGGTGCGCGACGCCAGCCGCTCCACGAAGGGCACGTCGTGCTCGCACAGCAGGATCGCGGTGGCACCCTGCTCCATGACCCGCTCCAGCACGCCGGCCATCTCGGCCGTCTCGGTGCGGTCGAGGCCCGACGACGGCTCGTCGAGGAACAGCAGCCGCGGCCGGCACATCAGCGCCCGGGCCAGCTCGACCACGCGGCCCCGGCCCAGCGAGAGGGCGTGGGCGGGCCGATCGGCGTCGTCGGCGAGGCCCACCAGCTCGAGCACCTCGTCGCAGCGCTCCCGCTCCCCGGCGTCGGGCTTGGCCCGTCCGGTGAGGTCGCGCAGCAGGCCGCCGGATCGGCGCACGGCCCGGTCGGCCACGAGCAGGTGGTCCCGCACGGTCATCCCGGTGAAGAGCTCGATGCGCTGGAAGGTGCGGGCGATCCCCATCCGGGCCCGTTCGTGGGGGGCCAACCCCTCGATCTCGCGACCCTCGAGCCGCACGATGCCGGCGTCGGCGCGCTGCACGCCCGACAGGCAGTCGAACAGCGTGGTCTTGCCCGCGCCGTTCGGTCCGATGAGCGCCACCAGCTCGGCGGTGTCGACCTCGATCGACACGTCGGTGAGCGCAGCCATGCCGTCGTAGACCTTGGTGATGCCCACGGCCTCCAGCAGGGCGGTCACGCCGGGGCCTCCAGGTCGAGGCCGTTCGAGGGCGAGGTGGCGGCCGGGCGGCGGCGCTCCACGAAGCGGACCGTGCGGCGGATGCTGGCCGAGGTCTGGGCGGCGATGATGCCCTCCGGGTGCTTGGCGTAGGTGAGGGCGCCGAGGCCGAACAGCACGAAGGCCACGCCCTGGGCCCACTCCGGCTTGAAGAAGCCCATGATGTCGAGCAGCCACGGCGGGGCGCCCGGGTTCGTGTCCACGAAGTTGACCGGCCAGGTGAACAGCCGGTCGAGCAGGGCCGGGAAGACGAAGAAGGAGATCCCCGAGATGATCGCCGCCTGCACCGAGCGCGAGCCGGCGGTGATCACCAGCACCAGCCACACCAGGCCGATGAAGAACGTGAAGCTCTGGCTGTAGTTGGCCTGGCCCGAGAAGCTCGCCACCAGGCCACCGCCGAGGCCGGCCAGCCCGGCGCCCAGCACGAAGACCACCAGCCGGGTCCGGGCGGGGTTGATGCCCACCGAGGACGCGGCCGTGTCGCTGGTGCGCACGGCGTCGAGGAACCGTCCGGTGGTGCCCTCGCGCAGCGCGATCACCGCCACGCCCGCCACCGCGAACACGGCGGCGGCGAGCACCAGGAAGGGGCGGTCGGCCAGGAACGAGGTGCCGAGGACGGTGGGGCGGGGCACCCGCAGGGGCGTGTCGCCGCCCGACACCCAGCTGAGGTTGATGAGCACGCCCTCGAAGAACAGCGCGAACGCGAGGGTGGCCAGCGCGGCGTAGATGCCCGGCAGCCGGATCACCGGGAAGCCGAGCACGGCCCCCACGGCCGCCGCCACCGCCGCGCCGCCCACCATGGCCACGAGGACCGGTACGTCGTGCTGGGTGAGCTGGGCGGTGGCGAGGGCGCCGATGGCGGCGAAGGTGCACTGGCACAGCGAGATCGTGCCGCCCACGCCGGTGGTGAGCACGATCGACAGCATCACCACGGCCAGGCACACGCCGGCGGCGATGAGGCCCACCCAGTAGTCGTCGAACACCCAGGCGCAGAGGGCGAACCCGGCCACGATCACCACCACCGCGAAGGCTCGGGTGGCGGTGGTCATCCACGCCGGTCGGATGTCGGCGGGCGGCGGGTCGGGAGGCGGGTCGACGCCGGCGAGCGGGTCGGTCACCGTGCGGGCCGAGCGCACCGACTGGCGGATGAGCAGGAGGGCGAACAGCACCACGAACGGCAGCGACGGCCGCAGGCCGTTGGCCACCACGCTGTCGGTGGGCAGGAAGCCGGCGAGCTCGGCCTGGAGGATGCCGAGGGCGAGGCCGCCGAGGAAGGCCCCGCTGATGCTGGTGAGGTTGCCCACCACGCAGGCGGCGATGGCCGCCACCAGCAGCGTGAAGAAGTCGAGGGAGGTGAGCTGGGCGAACAGCGGGGCGAGCAGGACGCCCACCAGCGCGGCGAGCATGCTCGAGAGGATCCACGACACGACCGCCACCCGGTCGGTGTCGACGCCCTGGAGCCGCAGCAGGCGGGGGCTCTCCACCACGGCGCGCATCTGCAACCCGAGCGCGGTCCGCCGGAAGAGCAGGGTGAGCCCGATCACCACGAACACGGTGGCCAGCACGGTGGCGATCTGGCCGGCGTCGAGCACGAAGCGGGAACCGCCCACCCGCCAGAGGAAGTCGTCGGTGCGCCGCACGGTCCACAGCGGCGGAGGGTTGGCCTTCACGCCCGGACCGAGCGCCAGCTTCACCATCTCGGGCATGGCCACGAGCAGCCCGAGCGACGTGACCAGCTTCGCCAGCGGGCTGGCGGTGCGCTGGTGGCGGTAGAGGGCGTAGTCGAGCAGGAAGCCCAGGGCGGCGCCGACCACCACGATCGACAGCAGCGCGGCGGGGACCAGCGCCCACTCGTGCTCCTTGCGCACCACGTAGAAGACCGCCGCCGAGGCGTAGGCCTGCGCGGCGAACGCCAGGTTGAAGACCCCGGAGGTCTTGTAGTTGAGGACCAGGCCCACCGCCAGCAGGGCGTACACGCAGCCGAACGGGATGCCCCGCACCGCGTACTCGAAGAAGTCGCCCACCGCCCCCGCCGCCAGCACCGGCTGGACGGCGGCCGCCGCGGTCACGCCGAGTACTCGGTCTTCACGCCGTCGGGGGTCACCACCGCGCAGACGAAGGGCTTGCCCGGCTTCGAGAAGACGGGGACGAACGTGGAGTCCTCGATGCGCGAGAGGAACTGGCAGAACCTGGTGTCGGACTTGCGCTGGTCGTGGGCCTTGGTCCAGTCGACCGGATCGATGGCACCACCCGCGTTGAAGTCGGTCATCTCGTTGATGGCGTCGATCAGCTTGGCCCGGGAGAAGTCCGGGCCCGCTGCCTTCAGGCCCTCCACGAACAGCTCGGCGTTGAGCCAGCCCGCCATGGAGTTCTCCGACGGCTCCTTGCCGGCCTCCTCCATCTTGTCGAGGTACAGCTGGAGGCCCTCGGGCTTGTCCTCCACCTCGAACTGGGCGAAGTCGGTGCGCACGTAGGACCCCTCGAACAGGTCGCCGAACTCCTCCAGGAACTGGTGGTCGTACGCGTTGGGGAGCGACTGCACGGCGTCGAGGCCCTGCTTCTTCATCTCCTTCGCCAGCGTGACCACGCCGTTGGTGTCCATGCACGTGGTGACGAAGTCGACCTTCGCGTCCTTCATCTTGGACACCTGCACCGACAGGTCCGACGGGCCGTAGGAGAGGGACTTGTCGACGAAGACCAGCTCGGTGCCGGTGCTCTTGCCGTACTCGTCGAAGCTGGCGCGCACGCCGTCGGCGCAGTCGGCCGACTGGGGGACCGCGTAGGCGAGCACGCCGGCGCGCTTGGCCCCGGCCTGCTCCATCAGCCACGGGAGGGTCGGGGTGCCGCAGTCGAAGCAGAGGAACGAGCCGCTCTGGCCGAACATGTTGTACGCGGGGTAGCCGTCCTTGGCCTCCCACTCGGGGTTGATGGTCCAGCCGAACGTGGGCACCTGGTCCCGCACGAGGCGGTCGGCGCCGGTGAAGAGCAGGGTGGCCACGGGCAGCACGGCGAAGACCTTGTCGACCGAGAGCAGGGCGTCGACCTCGGCCTTGTTGCTGGCCAGCTTGTCGTCGCGCTTGGCCGCGAGCACCAGCTTGCGGCCGTGCACGCCGCCCTCCGCGTTGACCATGTCGAAGTAGGCCTGCACGCCGTCGAAGGAGTCGCCGTAGTGGCCGCCCAACGGGTTGGTCACCGACGCCACGCCGCCGACGCGGATCTCGGTGTCGGTGACGCCCGGAGCGTCGACCGCCACCACCTCGCCCGAGGTGGTGGCGGTGTTGGAGTCGGCGGTGGTGGGTGAGCCCTGGTCCTCTGGCGCGGTGCCCCAGTCGTTGCCGCACGCGGTGACCGTGGTGGCCCCCAGCGCGACGGCGAGCACGACGGCTGCGAACCGAGCCGGCCGCCGCACCCCTGTTCCCCTGGACAAACCTGACGCAACTGTCAGATGTGACATGCGCAGCACCTTATCCCCGCGCCCCCTGGCCTGCTGGTGCACCTCCGGGCCTGGTGATCGGCTACGGCCGACGCCCGCTCGCCGGCTTGCGGCGCGACACTCCGGGCATGCGCCGAGCGGGAACGGCCGGGGGTTGGGGGCGACTCGGGGTGGTCGCGCTCGTGGTGCTGGCGACGGCGGCCGGAGCCGGTCTGCCGGTGGCCGCAGAGGGCGACGACGTCCTCGGGGCGCTACGGGGAGGCGTGTGGAGGGCGTTGCCCGGTCCGCCCATCCCGCTGCGCGGTGATGCGTCGGCGGTGTGGACCGGCGACGAGCTGGTCGTGTGGGGCGGGCGGATGGGCGAGGAGCCGGCGCCCTACCGAGGCGGCCGCTACGACCCGTCGGCACGGACGTGGTCGACCACCGCCGCGGCGCCGATCGCACCGAGGGCCGACGGCGTGGTCGCCTGGACCGGTGACGAGGTGCTCGTGTGGGGCGGCCGTCGGAGCGATCGGTCCCGGGCGGGTGCCACCGACGGCGCCGCCTACGACCCGTTTCGCGACCACTGGCGGACGATCACCCGTCGGAGCGGACCACCTCGTGGCGCACGCCAGCAGGCCGGTGCCTGGACCGGTCGTGAGCTCGTGGTGGTGAGCGCGGTGCCGGCATCGGGCGGCACGACGTCTGTGGTCTGGGCCCACGCCTACGACCCGGCCCGCGATCGCTGGCGGACCATCGGATCCCATGCATCGGGGCGCCACCCGGACCGCCTGGTCCGGGTCGACGTCGTGGCACGCGGGCAGCGGGTGGACGTCTGGCTGTCGTGGGAAGCGCGCCCCACGGGTCGTGGTGGGGTGCAGGAGCGCTACCGGCTCAACCCGGGATGGCGGCTGGCGGCCACCGCACCGGGCGGCCAGGTGACCGGGCTCATCGCCGCGGGGGACCGGGTCGCGGGGCTGCGAGGGGACCAGCTCTGCGGGCCCTGCTCGGGAGGTCCGCTCTTCGCGAGCGATCCGACGCTCGTGCTGAGCGGCGCGGGTCGGGACCACCGTGCGACGGGCCACGACCGTTGGCGGGCGTTGCCGCGCGACGACGTGGTCACCGATGGTGGGCTCCTGGCCTGGACCGGCGCATCCATCGTCCGAGTCAGCCGGGAGGCGAGGGCGCTGGGCCCCACCGGTGAGCGGTCACGGCCCGGGGATGCGGCGGCCGCCGAGCTGCGCACGGGGATCTGGATCGAGCTTCCGAGGGCGCCTCAGATGGGAGTGGGCGACGTCGGGCTGTTCTGGGCCGACGACCGGCTCATCATGTGGGGCGCGCTCGGCCCCACGTGCACAGGTCGCGAGGACGTCTGCCCGGAGGGCATCGCCCTCGCCGGCGGGATCGAGCTGGCACCCCCGGGCTGACGCGGGCTCAGCTGGCGCCGGCCAGGACGGCGGCGGCCAGCGCTTGGCGGTGGTCCTTCGCCCAGGGCGGGCCGAGCTCGGCTCGGGGGCCGTGGAGCACGTCGTGGGCGCGGTCGCCAAGCAGTCGCGCCGCCTCGGCCTCCACGTCCTTGGCCGTGAACCGGTGCACGGCCCAGCCACGCGCGGCGGCCGCGTCGGCCAGGACCTCGCGGTACATCACCGAGTCGGCCTTGGCCTCGTGGGGCACCTGGCGCAGCGTTGCGATGTCGGCGGGGAGCTCGTCCCAGTCCCGCAGCGAGATCGAGGCGATCGGGTCGGGCACGGCGTCGGCCAGCTCGTCGAGCGCGGCGCCCGTCATCCGCACGACCGAGGCCCGAACCTCGGCCGCCAGCGCGGCGAGCGCGTCGTCGTCGAGCGGGGGACCGGTCTGGTGCATCGGCCACGCCCCGCCCTCGTGGTGGATCGGCGCCGCCGGCCGGCCCGCCTCCACCAGCTCGATGCGACGCCGGTCCACCACCCGGTGGTCCGCGTCGGCCGTGACCGCGACGGCCCACCCGAGGTGGTGGGCGATCCCCACCCGCAGCCCCGCCGATGGCATCGGACCTCGCTCCTCAGCCGATCCAGCGGACGCGCGGCCCGGAGCGGCCCGGCGGTGGGCAGGTGGCGGTGGGGTGGCCGAGGTAGACGGCGGCGATCACCACCGTGCCGGGCTCGAAGCCGCAGAGCTCGAGCAGGGCGGGGGAGCGGGGGGCCGCCACCGAAGACCAGAACGACGCCAGCCCTCGCGACGTGGCGCCGAGGAGCAGGTTCTGCACGGCGGCGGCCACGGCGTCGCGGTTCTCCTCGGTGGTCACCTCGTCGGGCCCGGCGGCCGAGCCCACCAGGACCATCGCGGGCGCCCGCAGGTACTTCACCCGGGTCTTGGCCACCCGTTCGGGCGCTTCCCCGACCCGGACGAGCTCGCCGGCGAGGAGGTCGCCGAGGGTGCGGCGGCCGTCGCCGGTGAACACGGCGAAGCGCCACGGCTCGGTGCGGTGGTGGTTGGGCGCGTGGGTGGCCAGGCGGCACAGCTCGCCGATCACGGTGGGGTCCACGGCGAGGTCGGCGTCCATGCGCAGGCAGGTGCGGCGAGAGGCGATGAGCGCGTCGGTGGCGCGGGGGTCGAGCACGGGGGCGGGCTGGTCCACGTGGCCATGATGGCGCGAGGTCGACCGAACCGGACGTTCCGGCCTGCACCTGACGCCGGTGTCAGACAGACTCGCGGCGACGGCACCCACCCACGGAGGCAGCAGCGATGCTGAAGCGGACCCTCGCCACCTATCCCACCTTCGCCACGCTCGACGCCGAGCGCCTGCACCGCAAGCAGCGCCTGGCGGCGGCGTTCCGGCTCTTCGCCCGGTTCGGCTTCGACGAGGGGGTGGCGGGCCACATCACCGCCCGAGACCCCGAGCACCTCGACCACTTCTGGGTGAACCCGCTCGGCATCCACTTCGCCCAGATGCGCGTGTCGGACCTGATCCTCGTGGACGCCGAGGGGAACGTGGTCGAGGGCAAGCTTCCGGTGAACGACGCCGCCTTCGCCATCCACTCCCAGGTGCACCGGGCCCGGCCCGACGTCGTGTCGGCGGCCCACGCCCACAGCATCCACGGCAAGTCCTGGTCGGCGTTCGGCGTGCCGCTCGACCCCTACACCCAGGACGCCTGCGCCTTCTTCGAGGACCACGGCGTGTTCGACGACTACACCGGCATCGTGCTGGCGCTCGACGAGGGCCGTCGCATCGCCGAGGCCCTCGGCTCGGGCAAGGGGGCGATACTTCGCAACCACGGCCTGCTCACCTGCGGCCAGAGCGTGGACGAGGCGGCCTGGTGGTTCGTGGCCATGGAGCGGGCGTGCCAGTCGCAGCTGCTCATCGAGGCCACGGGCCGGACCCCGGTGCGCATCGACCCCGACCACGCCCGGGCCACCGCCGCCCAGGTGGGGTCGCACCTGGCGGGCTGGTTCAGCTTCCAGCCGCTGTGGGACCGCATCACCGCCGACGAGCCCGACCTCCTGAGCTGACCGTGCCCGGACCCACCCCACCCTTCCAGGGCACGATCGCCGACGACTGGCGCGGCTCCACGCCGTGGTGGCCGCCGGTGCCCGAACCGCCCGACGGCGCACCCAACGTGGTCGTGATCGTGCTCGACGACGTCGGCTTCGCCCAGCTCGGCTGCTACGGCTCCGACATCGACACCCCGGTGATCGACTCGCTCGCCGCCGACGGCGTGCGGCTCGCCAACTTCCACACCACCGCCCTCTGCTCGCCCACCCGCGCCTGCGTGCTCACCGGCCGCAACCACCACCGCAACGGGCTCGGCCGCATCGCCGACCTGGCGGTGGGCTACCCCGGCTACGACGGCGAGATCCCGCTGGAGAACGGGTTCCTCTCGGAGATCCTGCGCGAGCACGGGTACGCCACGTACGCCGTGGGGAAGTGGCACCTGACCCCGGACGACGAGACGAACGTGGCCGCGCCGCGCCACTCGTGGCCCCTCGGGCGCGGCTTCGACCGGTGGTACGGCTTCCACGGCGGCGAGACCCACCAGTTCGTGCCCGCGCTCTACCACGACAACCACTCGGTGGCGCCGCCCCGCACCCCCGAGGAGGGCTACCACCTCACCGAGGACCTGGTCGACCGGGCCATCGCCCAGGTGGCCGACCTGCGCGCCGTCGACGTCGACCGCCGCTTCTTCCTCTACCTCTGCCCGGGTGCCTGCCACTCGCCGCACCAGGCCCCCGCCGAGTGGATCGAGCGGTACCGGGGCCGGTTCGACCAGGGCTGGGACGCGTGGCGCGAGGAGGTGTTCGCCCGGCAGGTGGCGTCGGGCCTCCTGCCCGAGGGCGCCGAGCTCGCCCCGCGGCCACCGTGGGTGCCGGCCTGGGACGAGCTGTCCGACGGCCTCAAGCGCGTGTCGGCCCGGTTCATGGAGTGCTTCGCTGCGTTCCTGTCCCACACCGATGCCGAGCTGGGCCGGTTCCTGCGGTTCCTCGAGCAGACCGGCGACCGAGACGACACCCTCGTGGTGCTGCTCTCGGACAACGGCGCCAGCTCGGAGGGCGGCGTGAACGGGTCGATCAACGACGCCCGCATCCACAACATCGACTTCGCCACGCCCGGGGAGCTGGTCCGCCGCATCGACGAGATCGGTGGGCCCACCACCCACAACAACTACCCCTGGGGCTGGACCATGGCCGGCAACACGCCGTTCAAGCGCTGGAAGCGCGAGGTCCACGAGGGCGGGGTGGCCGATCCCTGCATCGTCAGCTGGCCCGCTCGCCTGGCTGGGGGCGGTGGCGTCCGGCGTCAGTTCGCCCACGCCGTCGACCTGCTGCCCACCATCCTCGACCTGGTGGGCGTCGAGCCGCCCGAGACCATCGGCTACGTGCCCCAGACCCACCTCGACGGCGTGAGCCTGGCCGAGGTGCTGGGACCCGACGGGGCCGGGGCGCCCGAGCGCCACACCACCCAGTACTTCGAGATGCTCGGGAGCCGGGCGATCTACCACGACGGGTGGAAGGCGGTGACCTTCAAGCCGATCGGCCCGCTCTACGACGACGGCATCAACTGGAACGACCCCTTCGAGGACGACCGCTGGGAGCTGTACCACGTGGCCGTGGACCCGGCCGAGCTGCACGACCTCGCCGCCGACGAACCCGAGCGGCTCGCCGCGATGGTCGAGCGATGGTGGGACGAGGCCCGCCGCAACCAGGTGCTGCCGCTCGACAACCGCATCCTGCACACGATCAACAACCCCAAGCCCGACCGGCGCCGGGCCCGGCTCAGCGCCACCTACTACCCGGGCACGGCGCCGGTGCCGGAGCCCTCCGCGATCAGCGTGAAGAACCGGGGCCACTCGATCGAGGTCGACGTGGCCGTCCCCGCCGACGGGGTCGCGCAGGGCGTGCTGCTCGCGCAGGGCTCGGTGCTCGGCGGGTTCTCGCTGCACCTGCTCGACGGTCGGCTGCGCTACGTCCACAACCTCTACGGCCGGGAGCGCCACGTGGTGGAGGCGGCCGACCCCGTGCCACCCGGTCGCCATCGGCTCGGGTTCCGCTTCGAGCGCGAGGAGGGGGGCGGGGGACCGGCCTCGCTGCTCGTCGACGGCGAGGTGGTGGCGCAGGGGCGCATCGGCGTGTTCACGCTGTCGAGCTTCAGCCTCACGGGGGTGGGCCTCACCTGCGGCTACGAGATCGGCCCGGCGGTGGGCGAGGGCTACGAGGCGCCGTTCCGCTGCACGGCCGACATCCGTTCGGCCACGGTCACCCTCGACGAGCACGTCCCGCCCAACCCGATGGTCGACTTCGAGCGCATCCTCGCCGAGCAGTAGACCAGGGGGCGAACGTCGTCCGGGGGAGCGCACGCCATGACCAGCACCACCACGCCCGTCGAGGGTCCGCACCGCGGGCGGCGGCGGGGCCTGCTCGTCGGCGTCGCCGTCGCCGTGGCGGCCGTCGTCGGCTCGCTGGCCGCGGCGG
>JAHBSN010000082.1 GCA_019639095.1 Actinomycetota bacterium | reverse complement strand
GCACGCTGGACGGGCACCGACCGATCCGGGCCGGAGCACCGACCAGGAGACCACCATGCGACGCACCCTCTTCGAACGAGTGACCGGCGATCGCCTCGGTTCCGGGGCACGCGTCGGCCAGGCGCGACCCCGCGCCGCACGCGACATCGACCTCGACGTCGCTCGAGCGCGCCATCGCGCCGCCCGACCGAGGGTCGACGGCGGCACGCGGCCGCTCCGCCTCTTCTGAGGCGAGCCCGACCCGTGGCCCCGGGGAGCGGGACCGAGCCCCTCGGTACGCTCGGCCCCATGCTCGTGGGGCGCAGCGGTCTGAGCCCGGTGATGGTGGGCCGATCCCAGCACCTCCAGCAGCTGCGCTCCGTCCTCGATCCCGGCGGCGGCGCCGTCGCCCTCGTGGGTGGCGAGGCGGGCATCGGCAAGTCCCGTCTCATCCGGGAGCTGCTCGTCCACCAGCCCGCCGAGGTGATCGTCCTCGCCGGCCAGGCCGACCCCGGCGGCCTGAGCCGCCCCTTCGAGCTCGTCCTCGACGCCCTGTCCGACCACCTCCCCGGCGACGACGAGCGGGTGGCCGCGCTCCGGCCGACCGACGGCGACCACGGCCCGCTGGCCGACCGCTACGCCGCGGCGCTCGACCTCGTCGCCACGATCGTCGACGGGCGCCCCGCCCTCGTCGTGTTCGAGGACCTGCACTGGGCCGACTCCGAGAGCGTCGTGCTCTTCGAGCGCCTCGCCGCGCCGGCCGGCGGCGGCCTCTCGCTCGTGGGGACCTACCGCCCGAGCGAGCTCTCCCGCCGCCATCCGCTCACCGAGGCGATCCCCCGCCTCGAACGACGCGCGACCACGGCGCACCTGCGGCTGGGGCGCTTCACCGCCGGGGACGTGCGCGACTTCCTCGCCGCCATCTACGGGGGCGTGCCGCCGCACCGGGTGGTCGACGCGCTCCACGCGCGCAGCGGGGGCAACCCGTTCTTCCTCGAGGAGCTGCTCGTGGCCTCCGGCGGCGTCGGCCTCGACGAGCTCGATGCCGCTCCGCTCCCGTGGAACCTGGCCGAGGCCGTGCGCAGCCAGGTCGACGACCTGTCGCCGCGATCGCGCTCGGTGGTGGAGACCGCCGCCGTGCTCGGTCGCCGCGTCACCTTCGACGTGCTCGCCGCGGTGACCGGCGAGGCCGAGCCCGACCTCATCGAGGTGCTGCGCGACCTGATCGATCACGGCTTGCTGGTGGAGACCGAGCCCGACGTGTTCGGCTTCCGCCACGACCTGTCGCGGGAGGCCATCGAGCAGCGCCTCCTCGGGCGCCAGCACCGACGCATCCACCAGGCCGCCCTCCACGCCCTGCAGGAGGGCGGGAGCGCCAACCTCGCCGCCATGGCCCACCACGCCCTCGGCGCCGGTCGCCCCGACGAGGTGGTCGAGCTCGCCCGACGGGGCACCGCCCGGTACCTGGCGCTCGGATCCAGCTACCAGGCCCTGGAGCTGGCCGAGCTGGGCCTCTCGGAGGCCGAGGGCGACGCGCCGCTGCGCCTGGCGGCCACGCGAGCGGCCTGGCTGGCCGGCCTGAACGACGACGCCATCACCCACGGCGAGCGGCTCGAGGCCCAGGCCGACCACGCGGGCGACCTCGTCCTGCGCTCGCAGGCGCGCCGCCAGCTGGTGCGCCTCTACTGGGAGCAGGGTCGTGACGACGACCTCGCCCGGGTGATCGGCGACCTGGCCGCAGACCTGGAGGCGCTGGCCGACAGCCCTGAGTCAGCCCACATCATGGGCGCGCTCGCCCAGCAGGCCATGCTCACCAACCGCGTCGACGACGCCGTGCGGTGGTCCGAGCGGGCGGAGGCCGCGGCGCTGGCGCACGACCTCCCCGACGTGCGACGGGCGGCCCGCCTCGAACGCGCCATCGCGCTCCTCAACCACGGCACGTCGCTCGACGACAGCATCGACGCGCTCGTGGAGGTGGCCAGCGAGGCCGAGGCCGCCGGCGACGACCTCCAGGCGGCCCGGGCCTGGAGCAACGTCGCGTTCGCCTCCACCGGGCGCCGCTCCCTCGCCGAGCGCACCGCCATGTTCGACCGCATGCGAGCCGCCGCCGACCGAGCCGGCTGGGATCCGGAGGGGACCTACGCCTTCACCCAGGGGCGCTTCGAGATGGCCGTGGCCGAGGGCGACCAGGCCGAGGCGTGGCGCTGGATCGAGGAGTTCCGCGCGTTCGATCGGACCAGTCGCGCCGGCGTCGTGGCGTGGCTGCACCTCCACGCCGTGGTCCTGCACCTCGAGGGCGACGACGTCGACGGGGCCCGGCGGGCCCTCGATCAGCTCGGCCCCGTCTCGGCGGAGAAGACCGAGTACCTCGCCGGCGTGCGCCTGGCGGTGGCGGTGGCCGACCGCCGGCCCCGCGAGGCGGGTGAGCACCTGCGCGCGCTCACCGCCAAGGCCGAGGTCGACGGGCTCGACGCCGCCACGTTCGACGAGCTGATCGCCCGGGTGGGCGATCCCGGCTTCACCGCCGCCGAGGCCCGACCGATCGTCGCCGGCCTGCGTCGCATCTGGGGCTTCGAATCGCCGGCCGTGTCCCTCGCCCGCACCCGCTTCGAGGCCCACGTGGCCTTGGCCGAGGGCGACCACGACGCCGCGCTCGCCGGGCTCGAGGCCACCCTCGCCGAGTCGCCGGCCGCCTTCCCCGTGGCCGCGCCCAGCCGGGCGTCGGATCACCTCGGTGCCGCCCGGGCGCTGCTCGCCCTCGGCCGACGCGACGACGCGATCCGGCACGCCGAGGCGGCCCGGACCCTCCTGGCCCGCTGGCCCGGTTGGCGCCGGCGCACCCTCGACGCCCTCGACCGACGGCTGGGGGGAGCCAGCGCGCGCTCGGGACCGGGCGGGGGCCCGACCACGCTCACCCGACGCGAGGAGGAGGTGCTCGCACTGGTGGCCGAGGGCCTGTCCAACGCCGAGCTGGCCGAGCGGCTGTTCATCTCGCCGCGCACCGCCGGCGTCCACGTGTCGAACATCCTCGCCAAGCTCGGGGTGTCGAGCCGGACCGAGGCCGCCGCCTGGGCGCTGCGTCGCCGCTGAGGGCGGCGGCGTCAGGGGTCGACCAGGGCGGCCAAGCGGGCCGGGTCGAGGTGGGTGAGGTCCGGCACGGCGTGGTGGGCGGCCCCCAGGTCGGTGTGACGGGTGATCTCGCTGGGCACCGCCACCGCCACGAGCCCGGCGGCCAGGGCGGCGGCGATCCCGGGCGCCGAGTCCTCGAGCGCCACCGAACGTGACGGGCGGGCGCCCAGGTCCGCGCACGCGAGCAGGTAGGTGTCGGGGGCCGGCTTGGTGCGACCGTCCACTCGGTCGGAGGTGGCCACCGCACCCACGAGCGGCCGCAGGCCGAGTCGGTCGAGGTGGCCCTCGACCCACCCCGACGACGAGCTCGACGCCACCCCGACCGGGATGCCGGCGTCGAACAGGGCCGTGAGCAGGTCGACCACGCCGGGAAGCGCCGGTTCCCGCTCGCGCCAGGAGCGATCCTGGGCGGCGTAGGCCAGCTCGTAGGCGGTCCGGTCGATCTCGGCGCCCACCGCGGCCTGCAGGGCGCGGAAGCTGTCCTCCTCGCCGTGGCCGACCACGGTGGCCCACCCCGCCACCGTCAGGTCGAGGCCCTGCTCGGCCAGGGCCGCCGCCGTGGAGCGGTAGATGGGGGTCTCGGAGTCGATGATCAGGCCGTCGAAGTCGAACACGACGGCCTCGAGCGCGCCCGGGGTGCGACCGACGGGCGCTGGGTCCGGCGGCGGGGTCATCGCCCGCCGCCCGCCTCGGGCCGGGCACCGTGGCGCGTGACCGCGGTGGCCCCCACCGCCACGGCCGCCGCCAGCGCCCCCGCCACCGACTCGCCGCGACGCCGGGCGGCGATCCACCCGGCGGCGAACGCGTCGCCGGCCCCGGTGGGGTCCACCAGGTCGACCGCCAGGCCGTCGGCCACCACCGTCTCGACGCCGTCGGTCCACGACGCGCCGGCCGGACCGTGCTTGACCACCACGGCCCCCACGTGGTCGAGCAGGGTGCGCACGCCGCCGAGCGCCTCCACCTCGTCGTCGTTGGCGAACAGCAGCTCGGCGCCGTCGATCCACGCGGCGAACGCGTCGGCGCCCACGGCGCGCAGCGGGGCCGAGCTGGCGGCATCCACCGAGACGGGGCACCCGGCGGCGAGCGCCGCGCTCAGCACCGCCTTGCCGGCGTTGCGCGAGCCCTCGCCCAGCAGGGCGTAGCCCGACAGGTGCAGCCAGGCCGGCAAGGGGTCCAGGGCGTCGATCACCGCGGCCACGGGCAGGTGGTCGTTGGCGCCCCGGTCGGGGAGCATCGTGCGGTCGCCGTCGGGGCCCACGAGCACCACGCACGCCCCGGTGGCCACGCCCTCGAGGACCGGGCCCGCGAACGTCACGCCCGTGGCCTCGAGGTCCGAACGGGCTCGGTGCCCGAGGTCGTCGTCGCCCACCGCGGCGAACAGGCGCACGTCGACGTCGAGCGAGGCCAGCCAGGCCGCGGCGTTCGCGGCCGACCCGCCACCGGAGAGGCGGATCCGGGCCGTCGTGTCGGAGCCGGGAGCGATCGGGTCGCGGTGCTCGGCCACCACGTCGACGAGCACGTCGCCCACCACGAGCACCGGGCCCGCGTCGGACCAGCCGCCGGTCGGGATCGGGCTCGTCATCGCGCGGCGGCCACGGCGATGCGGGCGGCGAGGGCGGCGTTGCCCAGGATGATCTCGACGTTGGCCCGCAGGCTCTCGCCACCGCTGGCCTCGTGGACGTGCGCCAGCAGGAACGGCGTGACCGCCTTGCCCCGCACGCCGGCGGCCTCGGCCGCAGCCAGGCCCTCGCGCAGGACGCGGTCGTGCAGCTCGGGGTCGACCTGGCGGTCCGGCGGCAGCGGGTTGGCCACGAGCAGGGCGCGGTCGTCGGTGCCCACCGCCGCTCGGGCCGCCATGATCGCCGCCACCTCCTCGGGGGTGTCCACCCGCCAGTCGACGGCGTGGCCCGAGTCCGACAGGTAGAAGCCCGGGAAGCGGTGGGTGCCGTAGCCCACCACGGCGACGTTGAGGGTCTCGAGCCGCTCGAGCGTGGCGGCCACGTCGAGGATCGACTTCACGCCGGCCGATACGACGGTGATGCCGGTGCGGGCCAGCGCGTCCAGGTCGGCCGACTCGTCCCACGTGGTGCGGGCCTCGCGGTGCACCCCGCCCAGGCCCCCGGTGGCGAACACGGCGATGCCGGCCCGGGCGGCGAGGTGGGCGGTGGACGCCACGGTGGTGGCGCCGTGCCCGCGACGCGCCACCACCACGGCGAGGTCCCGGAGGCTCGCCTTGGCCACGTCGTCGGACGTGGCGATGGTCTCCAGGTCCTGAGGCTCGAGGCCCACCCGCGCCACGCCGTCGACCACGGCCACGGTGGCCGGCACCGCGCCCTCGGCCCGCACCGCGGCCTCGATCTGCGCCGCCACCTCCAGGTTGCGCGGGCGGGGCAGGCCGTGGCTGATGATCGTGGATTCGAGGGCCACCACGGCTCGGCCGGCGGCGAGGGCCTCGGCCACCTCCGGCGCGACCACCGGCGTCGGCACGGGGGCGGGCTCGGGCGGGGAGTCGGGCATCGGGTGAGTCTGGCAGGGCGCCGGTCAGCCCCGTGCCGTCCCCCCGGGATCGGCGAGGTGGGCCACCAGGGCGTCGACCAGGCCGTCGACGGTGTGCGCCGCGGCCTCCACCGCCACCTCGAGGCCGTGGTCGCGGGCGGTGGCCGAGGTGACCGGACCGATCGACGCGACCACCGGCGGCAGCGGCCGGTCGCCCATGGCGGCGAGCAGGTGGTCGACGGTGGACGACGAGGTGAAGGTGACGGCGTCGGCACCGGCCACCCGATCCAGCGTCACCTCGTCGGGCGCCACGGCCACGGTGCGGTACGCCTCCACCGCCTCCACGGCCCAGCCGGCGGCTGCGAGCCCCTCCGCCAGCACCGGCCGGGCGGCGGCCGCCTGGGCAAGCAGCACCCGCCCGCCTCCCGGCGGCGGCCCCGGGAACGCGGCGAGGAGGCCCTCGGCCACGAAGCGCTCGGGCACGAGGTCGGCCACCACGCGGCGGGCCGCGAGCGCCTCGACGGTGCCGGGACCGACCGCCGCCACGCCCACCCCCGCCAGCGCACGGACGTCGGGCACGAGGTCGAAGGTTGCGGCCACGCCGTTGGTGGAGGTGAGCACGAGCCAGTCGAACTCGCCGACGCGGGCGACCGCGGCCGCCAGGGCGGCCCCACCGTCGGCCGGAGGTCCCACCGCGATGGCGGGTGCCTCCACCACGTCGGCTCCGAGCTCGCGCAGCCGGCCGGCGAGGTGCGACGCCTGGGCGCGGGCCCGGGTGACCACCACCCGGCGGCCGGCCAGGGGGCGGCGTTCGAACCAGTCCAGCCGTTCGGCGGCCACGTCGCCGACGACGATGACCGACGGCGCCTCGAGCTCGTGGTCGCCCAACGTGGCCAGCGTGGCCCGGGTGGTCTGCTGGTCGGGGCGGGTGCCCCAGCGCACGGCCGCGGTCGGGGTCTCGGGGGCCAGCCCGCCGGCCAACAACCGCCGGGCGATGGCCGGCCAGCGGCCCACCCCCATGAGGATCACCAGGGTGCCGCCGACGCGGGCCACGGCCTCCCAGTCCACCGAGCCCTCCCCGCTGGCAGGGTCCTCGTGGCCGGTGACCACCGTGAACGACGTCGACGAGAAGCGCTGCGTGACCGGGATGCCGGCCGAGGCGGGCGCGGCCAGTGCGGACGTGATCCCCGGTACGACCTCGTAGGGCACGGCGGCGGCGGCGAGCGCGTGGGCCTCCTCGCTCCCTCGGGCGAACACGAAGGGATCGCCGCCCTTCAGCCGCACGACGGTCCGACCGGCCCGGCCCTGCTGCACGAGCAGCTCGTTGATCTCGGCCTGGGTCATCCGGTGGTGGTTCGGGGCCTTGCCCACGTCGATCCGCTCGGCCTCGGGCGGGGCCAGGTCGAGCAGCTCCGGAGCCGACAGCCGGTCGTGCACCACCACGTCGGCCCGACCCAGCAGTTCGGCCCCCCGACGGGTGAGCAGCCCGGGGTCGCCGGGGCCAGCCCCCACCAGGTACACGGTCACCCCCCGATCGTACGACCCCACCCCCAGCCGAATGTGCGGTACCCAGCCCGCGTTCCTGCAGGTTTCGCGCGTGAAGTTCGGGAGGGCTCCCCGCCGAGCGGGCGAACGTCACGCGCGGGAACGACGCGAACGCGGCTGGGGTACCGCACATTCACTCGGGGGTGCGGGCGAACTTCACGCGCGGGAACGACGCGAACGCGGCTGGGGTACCGCACATTCGCTTGGGGGGCTCAGGGGTGGTGGGTGCGGGAGGTGAGGGCCTGGCGGAGGTGGCGGGCGGCGGTGGTGCCGAGGTCGGCGGGGTCGTCGCCCGAGGCGACGTGGCGCACGAAGGCCGCGCCGGGCTCGCCGGAGGCGGCGAGGAAGGCATCGAGCACCAGCGGGCCGGCGTCGACCGCGCCCTCGAACCGGGCGTGGGCTCCGGCGGGCAGGTCGCAGTCGCCGCCCAGCTCCACCAGGAACGCCCGCTCGGCGTCGACCCGGTGCCGGGACGGCGCGTGCTCGATGGCGCCGAGCAGGGCGCGCACGCCGGCGTCGTCGGCCCGGCACTCCACCGCCAGCGCGCCCTGGCCCACCTGCGGGACCATCTGGTCGATCGACAGCACCTGGGTGAGGTGGGCGGCCAGGTCGAGTCGCTCGAAGGCGGCCACCGCCACCACGATGGCTCCGCCGTCGGGCACCTTCGACAGGCGCGACGCCATGTTCCCCCGCAGCTCGCGGAACTCGAGGTCGGGCCGCAGCCGGGCCAGCTGGGCCCGCCGGCGCTGGGATCCGGTGGCCACCACCGCACCGGGACCGAGGTCGTCGAGCCGGGCGCCCACGAGCGCATCGTGCGGATCGCCCCGTTCGGGCACGGCCGCCAGCACCAGGCCCTCGATGGTGGCGGCGGGCAGGTCCTTGGCGGAGTGGACGGCGAAGTCGGCGTGGCCGTCGAGGACGGCGCGCTGGACCTCCTTCGCGAACACGCCCTTGCCCCCGATGGCGGCGATGGGCACGTCGAGCCGCTGGTCGCCCTCGGTCTCCACGCCCACCAGCTCCACGGTGAGACCGGGGAACGCCGTGGCGAGCAGACCGGCCACGTGCGCCGCCTGCCACCGGGCGAGCGGGCTGCGGCGCGTGGCCGCCCGCAGCACGGCGCCGGCGAGGGGCGATCCGACCGGGTGGGGGTCGGGAGCGGGGTCGGTCACCCGTCGAGGTCGTAGAGCTGGCGCATCGCCTCGGCCAGGCGGTCGCCGGTGGGCGTGCCGGCGTGCTCCTTCAGCGCGATCGAGGGCCGGTGGAGCAGCTTCTGCACCAGCCCCTTGGCGAGCGCCTCCACCGCGTCGCGCTGGCGGGCGTCGAGCCCCTCGAGCCGAACGTCGAAGCGCGCGAGCTCGGCGTCTCGGACCTCGTCGGCCCAGCGGTGCAGCGCGCCCACGACGGGGGCGGCCGAGCGGGCCGACGCCGCCGTGCGGAACCGGGAGATCTCGTCGTCGATGATCTCCTCGACCGCGGCGAGCTCGTGGGCCCGGCGCTCCACACCGGCCTGGGCGAAGGTGCGGAGGTCGTTGATGTCGAGCAGGGTGACGCCGGGGAGCGTGCGCACGGTCGGGTCGACGTCGCGCGGCACGGCGATGTCGACGATGAGCAACGGTCGCCCGGCGCGCTCGGCCATCACCGGCTCGAAGTCGTCGTGCTCCACCACCGGCACGGTGGCGCCGGTGGAGGTGAGGAGGAGGTCGACCTCGAGCAGGGCCAGCGGGAGGTCCGACAGGCGCACCGCCTGGCCGCCGATTCGATCGGCGAGGGCCCGGGCCTTGCGCCAGGTGCGGTTGGCCACGAAGACGTCGGTGACCCCGGCGCGCTGCAGGGCGGTGGCCATGCCCTCGGCCATCTCGCCGGCGCCCATGACGAGGACCCGCTTGCCGGTGAGCTCGCCGAGGCGCTCGGCGGCCATCTCCACCGCGGCGTGCGACACCGACGCGGTGCCCCGGGCGATGTCGGTCTCGGTGCGGGCCCGCTTGCCGGTCTCGAGGGCGTGGCGGAACAGGAGGTTCAGCACCGGCCCGGTGGTCTGCTCCTCGGTGGCGCGCTCCCACGCGGTGCGGACCTGGCCCAGGATCTCGGCCTCGCCCAGCACCGCGGAGTCCAGCCCGGCGGCCACCGCGAACAGGTGCCGCACCGCCTCGTTGTCGTAGTGGACGTAGAGGTGGTCGGTGAACTCGTCGGGCGTCACGAAGGCCAGCTCGGCGAGGAAGTCCCGCACGTCGCCGTAGGCGCCGTGGAAGCGCTCGGCGAGGGCGTACACCTCGGTGCGGTTGCACGTGGAGAGCACCACCACCTCGCCCAGGTGCTGGCGGGCGGCGAGGTCGTGGAGGGCCTTGGGCAGGCGCGCGCCGTCCACCGTGAGCCGCTCGAACAGGTCGAGCGGCATGGTGCGGTGGTTCAGTCCGATGACGACGACAGACACGCCAGCAGGCGCTCCTCGGTTTCGGCCCGGAGGCCTGCGCGGATGGCGACCAGCTTTCCCGAATCCCCCGGCGCCCGCCAATCGGGAACGGCCCTGGTGGCGGACGTCACGTGGTCACTCGCCGGGGTCGGTCCCGGGCCCGACGCCGGCGGCCCCCGTGTCGGCACGGCCCGTGGTGGACTGCCCGAGGGCCCGCTCGAGCTCGTGGCGCACGGCGTCGGGGAACGTGCAGTAGAGCACCTGGCCCTCGAACCGGCTGAGCTCGCGCACCACCACCGGCCGCACCTCGTCGGACACGAGGAGCAGCAGTGCCGAGGTGCCGGGGTCGAGCCACTCCCCCACCTGGCGCGCCCAGTGGTCGTCGAGGCCGACGTCGATGAGCTTGCCGAGCAGCCCGCCGCTGGCGGCACCGACGCCCACGCCGAGCACAGCCCCGACCGGACCGCCGAACAGGGTGCCCACGAGCAGGCCCCACAGCGAGCCGCTCATGGCGCCCTGGCCCGGGCTGGTGTCGACGGTCTGGCGGACGTGGACCTTCTCCTGCGGGTCCTTGACCACCACGACCGCGTCGGTGATCGTGATCTCGCCCTCTCGCGCCAGGTGCGAGATGTTGAGCAGCACCTCCTCGGCCCGGGAGGCCTTGTCGAAGGACATCCCGATGATGTGGTCGGTGCCGAGGGTGATCTCGTCGGTGACCGGCGTGGCCACCGGCTCGGATGACTCGCTCATGCTGGCACCCTACCGACCCCCGCGGCCCGGGGGACGGGCGCGGCGAGCCACCGTCAGACGCCCTCGGTGTCGCGGTGCTCCTGGTAGAAGGACAGCACCTGGAGCTCCAGCGCGAGGTCGACCTTTCGGAGCGACGTGCCCTCCGGGACGGCGATCACGGTGGGGGCGAAGTTGAGGATCGAGCGGATCCCGGCGGCGGCGAGGGCGTCGGCCACCTCCTGCGCGGCCGACGCCGGGGTGGCGATGATGCCGATGGCGATGCCGAGGTCGGCCGCCAGCTCGGGCAGGTCGTCCATGTGGTGCACCGGCACGCCGTGGATGTAGCCGCCCACCTTCTCGCGGCTGGCGTCGACCAGGGCGGCCACGGGGAAGCCGCGCTGGCGGAACCCGCCGTAGTTGGCGAGGGCCTGGCCCAGGTTGCCGGCGCCGACGATCACCACCGGCCAGTCGTGGGTGAGGCCGAGCTCGCGGCTCATCTGGAACGAGAGGTACTCGACGTCGTAGCCGACGCCCCGGGTGCCGTAGGAGCCGAGGTAGGAGAGGTCCTTGCGCACCTTGGCGGCGTTGACGCCGGCCATCTCGGCGAGGCGCTCCGAGGAGACCGTGGCGATCTTGTCGTCGTGGAGCTCGGCCAGGCTGCGCAGGTAGACCGGGAGCCGGGCCACCGTGGCCTCGGGGATGCGGCGAGCTCGATCGGTCATGGCCCGACGAACCTACCGCCCTCGTGCACAAGATCACAAAGCCCGGGACCGCCCCAGGCGGCGGGTCAGCGCAGGGCGCGCTTGAGCACCTTGCCCGACACGTTGAGCGGCAGCTCGTCGACAAAGTTCACCTTCTGCGGGCACTTGTACCGGGCCAGGTGACGGGCGCAGAACTCGATGACCGCGTCCTCCTCGAGGGAGTGGCCGGGCTCCACCACCACGAACGCCTTCACCGCCTCGCCGGTGTGGGGGTGGGGCACACCGACGATGGCGCAGGCGCGCACGCCGTCCATGAGCATCACCACCTCCTCCACCTCGGCGGGGAACACGTTGAAGCCCGACACGATGATGAGGTCCTTGGCCCGGTCGACGAGGTAGAGCAGGCCCTCGTCGTCCACGAGCGCGATGTCGCCGGTGTGGAGCCAGCCGTCGTCGTCCTTGGCGGCGCGGGTGGCCTCGGCGTCGTTCCAGTAGCCCTGGAACACGTTGGGCCCGCGCACCCACAGCTCGCCCGGGTCGCCCACCAGCGCGTCCTCGCCGTCGAGGTCCACGAGGCGGACCTCCACGCCGTCGACCGGCGCGCCCACCGAGCCGGGCCGCCACGGCAGGCCGTAGGCGGCGGTGACCACCGGCGACGCCTCGGTGAGGCCGTACCCCTCGCCGATCTCCAGGCCGAAGCGGGCCTTGACCGCCTCGGCCACGAGCGGGTCGAGGCGGGCCGCGCCCGACGTGGCGACCTTGACGGTGGCGAAGGAGTCGGCCGCCAGCTCGGACATGGCCGCCCAGGTGGCCCACATCGACGGGGCGCCGGCGAGCACGGTGATCCCGTGGTTGCGGATGGCCTCGGCGGCCGACGACGGGTCGAAGCGCTCCACGAGCAGCACCGACGCACCGGCCCGCAGCGCGGAGCCCAGCACCACGTTGAGCCCGAAGATGTGGAACATCGGGAGCACGCCGAAGCCGACGTCGGACGGGTCGCCGCCGTCCTCGCGCAGGGCGAGCACCTGGTCGATGTTGGCGAGCAGGTTGCCGTGGGAGAGCATCGCCGCCTTGGGCGAGCCCGCCGTGCCGCTCGTGAACATCAGCACCGCCAGATCCTCCGGCGAGCGGTCCACCACCGGCACGGGGTCGGCGGCCAGCAGGTCGTCGAGGGCGATCACGTCCTCGGCCACGTGGCCCTCGCTCTGGATGACGAACTCGAGCACCGGGAGCTTGGAGCGATCGATCCGATCGGCGGTGGACCGGCCGGCAGGCCCCACCACCAGCGCTCGGGCGCCGACGGCGGCGAGCTCGCGCTCGAGCTCCTTGGGCGGGCTGAGCGGGTTGAGCGGCACGGCCACGCCACCGATGCCGAGGATGGCGAGGTAGTTGACCACGAAGTACCAGTTGTTGGCGCAGACGATCCCCACGCGATCGCCCGGGTCCAGCCCGAGCCCCGCGAGCCCGCCCCGCAGCCCGGCCACCTGCTGGCGCAGCGTGCCGTAGTCGGTGGTGCGCCCCCGGCTGACCAGCGCCGGCGCCTCGGCCGGGTGCGGATCCAGGATCGATGCGAGGTTCAACGGGTTGCCCTTCCGACGGCCGACGACGAGGCCACGCCCCTCCAGTGCAGCACAGACCGCACCTCGGCGCCCCTTTTCGGTGGCACACTGACCGCGCCATGGGCGACCGAGCGATCACCTGCACCGGGCTGACCCGACGGTTCCCGAGCGGCACCGCCCTCGACGCCCTCACGCTCGACGTGCGCCGCGGCGAGGTGCTCGCCCTGCTCGGCCCGAACGGCGCCGGCAAGACCACCACCATGCGGCTGCTCAACGGCGTGCTGCACCCCGACGAGGGCACCGCCACCGTGCTCGACCTCGACCCCTGGACCCAGGGCGACGAGCTGCGCGCCCGTACCGGCGTGCTCACCGAGAACGCCGGGCTCGACGAGCGCTTCACGGCGATCGAGAACCTCGAGCTCATGGCCCGCCTGCGGGGGATCGATGCCACCACCGCCCATCGCCGGGCCGGCGAGCTGCTCGAGCGCTTCGGCATGTCGCACCGCGCCGACGTGAAGGTGCAGGGGTTCTCCACCGGCCAGCGCAAGCGCGTGGCCCTGGCCCGAGCCCTGCTGCACGAGCCCGAGCTGCTGTTCCTCGACGAGCCCACGTCGGGCCTGGACCCGGCGGCCACCCGCGACGTGGTCGACCTCATCGGCTCCCTGGCCGCCGAGCAGGGCCGGACCGTCGTGCTGTGCACCCACTTCCTCGGCGAGGCCGGGAAGCTGGCGAACCGGATGGCGGTGCTGTTCACCGGGACGCTGCACGCGTTCGGCACGCCCGCCGAGCTCGCCGCGCAGCTGTGGTCGAGCGACGAGGTCCACCTCGACCTCGGCGAGGCC
>JAHBSN010000081.1 GCA_019639095.1 Actinomycetota bacterium | reverse complement strand
GGCTCGTTCCAGCCGGTGGGCGCCGACCCGTGGCCCGGCCACCGCCAGTTCGGCGAGCTGTTCTTGCACCCGCTGCTCATCGAAGCGCACCTCGGCGTGGCGTTCGCCCCGTTGCTGCGGGGCAGCCTCGACGGCATCCCGGCGTCCACCGCGTCGGCGCTGCTCCGCGGGACGGCCCGGTTCAAGCGCGGCGTGCTCACCAACGTCACCGCCCGGGCGCTCGTGGCCGACCGCCTCGCCGATCGTGACGATCCCGCCGGCGCGGTGCTGGGCGACGCCGCCCATGGCACCGAGGTGATGGCGGCGGTGGTCCGCAAGACGTCCGACCTCGTGCGCCACCTCGCCACCCGTCGCCGGGAGACGGCGTGGACCGGCTACCAGGACCGCAGCCACTACGTCGACGACTCGCTGGCCGTGAAGGATGCGGTGGTGCGCGCGGCCATCGGGGAGGCCGGCCCGGGCACGGTGGTCGACCTCGGCTGCAATGACGGCCGCTACGCCCGGATGGCCGCTCGCTCGGGACGGTCGGTGGTGGCGGTGGACGCCGACCGCGAGGTGATCGACGAGCTCTACCGCACCGTCCGCACCAGCCGCGAGTCGATCCTCCCGCTGGTGGCCGACCTCGCCGACCCCAGCCCGGCCCTCGGCTGGCGACTCGCCGAGCGCAGCCCCTTCGCCGAGCGGGTGGACGCCGAGCTCGTGCTCGCCCTCGCCCTGATCCACCACCTGGTGATCGGGCGGAACCTCCCGATCCCCGAGGTCCTCGCCTCGCTGGCGGCGCTGGCCCCGTCGGTGGTCCTCGAGGTGCCGCACCGCGAGGACCCGATGGTCCAGCGCCTCCTGGCCCACAAGGCCGCCGGCCTCCACGCCGACTACGACGTGGCGGCCATCGAGGCCCTCGTGGCGCAGCGGTTCCACGTGGACGAGCGCGTCGAGCTCCCGGGTGGCACCCGAACCATCTACCGGCTCCGCCGACGGGGAGCGGAGGGACGCTGAGCCCGCGTCCGGGGCCCCGGTCGGCGTCGGGCAGGCTGGGCGGGATGGCGACCCCCGGCGACCCGGCCGACCTCGACGCGGCCGAGCCGGCGGACCGGCCCCGTCGCCCCTCCACCGTGGTGGTGGCGGCGCTGGCATCGGTGGGACTCGCGGTGCTCGTCCTCGGCGGGGTGCTGTGGTGGCGGAGCCAGCGCCCCACGGGGCCGCACCACGTGGTGGTGATCGGCGACTCGGTCACCTACGCCTCGAGCCCGGCCATCTTCGACCGGTTCGAGGGCGAGGCCGATGTCGAGATCACGTCGCGGCCGTTCTACCGGGCAGTCGACCTCGTGGAGCCGTTCGACGACGCCATCGCCGCCCGGCGCGAGGCCGGCGTGGACCTCGATCGGGCCATCGTCCTCGCCGGGTACAACGACGTGATCCGCAGCGACCGGGACCCGTCCGGCTTGCCGGAGATGCTCGACCGGGCCGACCGGTTCGACTGCGCGGTCTGGCTCACCCTGCCCACCCGACCCGGTGGGCGGGCCGCCGATCGGAGCGACTTCCCGCCCGACGAGGCCGCCGCCTGGAACGAACGCGTGCGGGCCGAGGCGGCGAGCCGGCCCCACGTCCACGTGTCCGACGAGTGGCAGCGCACCGTCGAGGCCCCGGGCGGCGAGCGGCTGCTGCAGGACGACGGCGTCCATCCGGTGCGGGCCGGGCACGTGGCCCTCGCCGCGGCGATGGATCGGGCGCTGGCCGACGAGTGCGGAGGCTGATCTCACCCAGCCGAGGGTGATGAGCCCGGACGATCAGCGGTCGTAGGCTCGGCACGGTACCGACGAGAGCCGAGGGCAGGGCATGGCAGAAGCGATCGAGGTCGGCGCCACCGCCACGCGCGCCGCCACCGTCCGGCGAGCGATCGCCTTCACGCTCGTGATCCTCACGGCGGTGGCCGTGCTGGCGGCCTCCCTGGCCACCTGGGCCAAGCGCACCGTGCTCGAGACCGACCGGTTCACCAAGGTGGCCCAGACGCTGGTGGCCGACGATCGGGTGATCGAGGCGATCGTCGACGCCGTGACCCCGCCGATCCTGACGCTGGTGGAGGACCAGATCCCCGAGCGCGAGGACCTGCCCAGCTCGATCGCCCCGCTGCGGCCGCTGCTGGTGCGGTCGCTCGAGGGCGTGGTCCGGACCCAGCTGCGGGACCTCCTCCGCTCCGAGCGCGGGCAGGAGTTCGTGGTGGGGGCGATCCGACGCGCTCACGCCACTACCATGGAGCTGCTCGACGGGCGGGGCCTGTTCGACAACGCCCTCGACGTCTCCGACGGGCGGATCACCCTCGACCTGCTCCCCGTGGTGGAGCGCGGCCTCACCGGGCTCCAGCGCCGGGGCATCATCCCGTCGCGCATCGAGCTGCCCGAGGCCGGCAGCGGCGACGGCGTGGCCCTGCTCGAGGCCGCCTTCGACAAGAACCTCCCCGACGACTTCGGCACGGTGGTGCTCTACGAGGGCGACAAGGTGGGCAACGCCCAGGAGTCCTTCGGCCAGCTGCAGTCGGCTCTGGCCCTGTTCAGGAAGGGCGTGGTGGCCCTGTGGGTCGCCGCCCTCCTGCTCGTGGCCGGCGCCCTGGCGTTGTCGATCCGCCGGACCCGCACCCTGTTCCAGCTGGGGGTGGCCGTCGCCGCCTCGATGACGGTGTTCCAGATCCTGGTGTTCCGGGCCGCTGAGGTGCTGCCCGAGGTGGCCACCAGCCCCGACGCGCGCGACGTGGCCGCGGCGCTGGTGGAGGCGGCCACGAGCGGCCTCAAGCGGTTCGCCGCGCTGCTGATCCTGGTGGGGATCGTGGTGGCGGTGGCCGGCTACCTGGCCAACCGCTCGGCAGAGCGGACCGCCTCGTCGACGCTCCCCGCCGACGAGGCCGCCGACGAGGCCCCGACCCGTGGTGTGATGGGCTGGGTCGTCGCCCACCCCGACCTGGCGCGCGTCGCCTGCCTCGCGGTGGCGCTGGTGCTGCTGTTCGTGTGGGGGCTCTCGTGGCTCTCGTTGGTGGTGTGCGTCGGCCTGGCCGGCATCGGGACCGGGGCGGTGGCGGCGGTCACCTCACCTCGCCCGGCCCCCGGGTGACCGGCGCCACGCCCGGAGCCCGTCAGGGCGGCGGGCCCGGCGCGTTGGCCGTCATGTGCCGCTGACCGAACCCACCCCCGATCCTGGCCCCGGACCCATCGCCGGCCTCGCCCTGGTGGCCGTGCCGGCGGTGGTCTGGTGGGTCGGGTTGGCCGTGTGCCTCCAGGCCGGGCCCTGGCTGGCGGTGGCCTGGGTGGTGGGCCCGGGCGTGGTGGCCATGGTGGCGGTGGGGGCCCTGCAGCTCGCGGTGCTCCGCGTCATCGGGCGCAGCCACGGCACCGTCTCCTTCCGGCCCTGACGGGCGGCGGGGCCCGTCACCGCAGGATCCAGCCCGCGGCGACCACCACGGCGGTGGCCGCCACGGCGCCGAGCCGGATCCAGCGGGCCAGCCGCTCCACACCGGGATCGCCGGCCCCGGCGCTCACGTCGCCCGCTGGTAGACGCGGACCCAGTCGACCTCGTAGGTGGTCTGGGTCGGCTTCGACCAGTCCACCCGCCGGATGCCGGTGGTGGTGCAGCCGTCGGGCGCGGTGCCCGAGATGGAGCACCGACCGAGCAGCTCGAGCAGGCCGAGGGTGCCGTCGGGGTGACCGGCCCAGCGGCCGCCCACCGCCTGGTTGATGGCGATGTCCCACGTGGCGGACTCGGGCGCCTTGTCGGCCCAGGCGTGGGTGGGGTCGACGTAGGTGTGGGTGACGGCGCCGTCGAGGAGGAACGTGAAGCGGATGCCGCCGGGGTCCGGGGCGATCTCGGCGGCGAAGGTGTGCCAGCCCGGTGTGGGGGTGGGCGCCTCGAAGGAGCTGTTGCGCTTGGAGACGTTGGCCACGCCGTCGAGGTGCAGCGTCTGGGTGACCTTGCCGGGCAGCTGGGAGTGGAAGTACTCCATGACGTCGACCTCGGCGGTGCTGGCCCCGTTGCGGTGGCGCAGCCAGAAGGCCGGCCACAGCCCCTGGGCGTGGGGCACCTTCGCCCGGATCTCGAACCGGGCGAAGCGGGGGTAGTAGGTGCCCGTCTCCCGCGAGCCCACGAAGCCCGACGTGTAGTCCATGGCCACGGGCGAGCCGGGGCACGTGGCCACGGTCTGCTTGGCCGACATGATGCGCAGCGATCCTCCCGACACGGCGACGTTGGCGGGGGTGTTGCACTCGAGCTGCAGGTTCGCGCTGCCGTAGTTCGAGTGGTACGGCTTCCAGCGGGTCGTGTCGAGGGCGGTGCCGTCGAACTCGTCGCCGCCCACCAGTCGCCAGCCGGTGGGGGTGGCCACGGTGGTCGACGTGGTGGTGGGACCGGTGGGGTCGGGGGTGGGCTCGCAGGCCGAGGCGATCGCCACGAGGGCGATGGCGCCCACCGCGACGGCCACCCGGCCGGCTCGACGAGGGCGGCGCGGGCGTGGGTGATCTGACAGGTTTGGGGGTGTTCGGGAGGACATGCCCAGGACAACTGGCCCCTCCGTGCGACCTGACTGGCCGGGGCACACCACTTCCTGCAGCGGTGGTTCAGCCGGCGTCGCACCGATCGCCGTCGGCCCTGCTCAGGCCGGCCGGCCGCCTCGGGCGTGAGGCGAGACGCCGGACCGTGTTGTCCAACCTGCCCGTTCGGCGTCCGGTCCCCTTGCGGGTGCCGTCCGGTCGGGTGGTCCCTGGTCCCCCCAGGCCAGGGGCCACCCGTGCTCGGGAGCGTCGGCGGGGTGGGCGGTAGGCTCCGCGCATGACCCCCGAACCGCCCGCCGAGGAGCGCGACGCCCTCGCCGAGGCGCTGGGTGTGGAGGCCGCAGACACGGTTCGAGCCCGCCTGGCCGAGGTCGGCTTCGTGGTGGTCGACATCGAGGAGCTGGCCGCGCTCGAGCGCGAGGCCGGCGCCTACCGCCAGATGCGCCAGCTCGTGGAAGGGCCCTGATCCGGCCTCAGGCGTCCTCGCCCACCTGCTCCGCGTAGGCGGCGCGCAGGGCCTGCTTGGCCCGGTAGAGCAGGGCGGACACGGCGGGCGCGCCGAGGTCCATCCGCTCGCTGATCTCGGCGGGCGAGAGGCCCTCGATCACGTTCCACCACAGGACCTGGCGCCAGCGGGGCGAGAGTCGGGCGAACGCGGCCACGAGGTCGTCGTCCATGGCCACCGGCTGCTGGTCGGCCACGTCGGCCCGCAGCGCCGCGTGGTTGCGCAGGTCGTCCTGGCGACGGTGGCGCTGGCGCAGCGAGATGGCGCTCGTGCGGGTGGTGACCATCAGGTAGCGGATGGGGTGGTCCACGGGACCCTTCTGGCGCCGCAGCGCCTGGAGCATCTTCGTGAACGACTCCGAGGTGAGGTCGTCGACGTCGTCGGCCGACACGAGGGAGCGGGCGAAGCGCCGCACCTCGCCCTCGTAGCGGCGGTAGAGCTCGGCGTAGGCCCACTCGCCGCCGGAGCGGACGATCTCGAGGAGGCGTTCGTCGGTGAGGGCGGTGGCGTCGAGGTCGACGGCCGGGGGGAAGGGGTTCATGGGTTCTGCGAGGAGTGCGTGCATGGGGATGGGCACCGGGGGACGCGACCTGCGTTCCGGCGGTCGTTGAATCGTGAGGTAACGGCCATATCGCCCACAAGGATCAGGTACCGAAGGGTCGGTTCAGTCGCTGTCTCCCCGCGATCAGGCCTGGCCATCGAGCAGCGCCCCGGGGACCAGGTGCAGCCCGACGCCGATGGCGGAGACCTGCTGGCCGGCAAGGGTGACCCGGCGCTCGAGCAGGCCGTCGTGCAGGCCGAGCTCCACCCACGAGCCGACGTTCTTGACGCCGCTCTGCACGCCGTAGTCGAACAGCGACCGGCCGGCCCGCAGGCGCCGGTCGGTGAGGTGCAGGGCGGCGGCCGACACCCTGGGTCCCAGCTCGAGCAGCCAGCTCCTCAGCACGTGGCGGCCGGCGGGCGCCAGGTCGGGGTCGGCCGCGGCGGCGAACAGGGCCAGCTGGTGGTGGCCCTCGGGGTAGGCGATCGGGTCGACCTGGCGGGCGAGCAGCTCCACGAGCGCCGCATCGTCGGGGCCGGCGGCGCTGCCGTCGCCGAGCGCCTCGACGAGGTGATCGGTGAGGCGGTCGTAGCCGTCGAGCAACCGCTCGAACCCCTCGGCCGCGATCGCCAGGTTCATGTCGCCGGCGGTGGGCCACACCTCGAACAGGTGGCGGGGGGTGACGTCGAGGCTCCTCGCCAGGTCGTCGACGCCCACCAGCCGGCGCTGGCTCGGATCCAGGCCGAGCTCACCGCCCTCCACGGTGTCGGCGATGCGATCGAGCAGGCGCACCGCTCCGGCCGGTCGGTGGCCGGCCGGGTCCGGGTGCTCGGGCTCGGACAGCGGCCGATCGGGGCCCGACACGAGGCTGGGGAATCGCTCGTGCAGATCGGTGACGAGCTCGACGAGCAGGTCCTGGATCTCATCGTCGACGAGGTCGTCCTGGTTGTCGCGGATCACGCTCCAGCAGGCCGCCGATCCGTGGAGGATCACGGCGATGGTGACCGCGAGGTCGGTCCAGGGCACGGGGTGGTGGACCCGGACGGGCGAGGTGCGCTCGAGGTGGCGGGCCAGGCGGGCGAGGAGGCCTCCCTCGAAGGCCGCCGCCCGGTGCCGGAGGGCGGAGCCCGCAGGCTCGGCGGCGATCGCCGGCCAGATGGCGGCGCCCGAGCACAGGCCCGGGCTGGCGACGAGGCGTCCGATGGCGTCGCCGAACGGCTCGTCGGGCTCGAGATCGAGGTGGTGGGCCCAGCCCAGTCGGGTGGTGGCCAGGTGGGCGGTGACGTCGGCGTCCAGGTCGGCGGCGGTCTCCCAGTGGCGGTACAGCTGCGAGCGCGAGGCGCCGATGGCCGCCGCCACCGACGAGAGCGAGCCGACCGTGGGGAGCCGTTGGGCCCCTCGCGCGACGAACTGGTCGTAGGCCGCCGCCGCGTACCGATCGGGGAGGGACCCCCGCGAGGGGCGCACCGCCCAACCCTGCCACAGGCCGTGTCCGATCGGTCCGGCGGGAACTGCCGGGCGTCCGGTCGTGAGCGTGGTCGGCGCGCCCGGACCGTTACCGTCCAAATTGTCAGGATATGTCAGCTTCTTCGGATCCCCGCCCATCCGTTCCATGGTGCTACGACCGCCGTCGTGTCACTGTATGACGGGTGTGGGGGGATTCGACCGATGTGGCAGGCGGTCGCCGGTAGCGTTCGGTCGTCGGCGGCAGCTTCCACGGATGGGGACGGGAGGGTGGCGTTGGACGATCGGCTCGTGGCAGCCCTCGACCTGCTCGACGAGGTGGGGGTGGCCAGCCCCTCGATCGGCCTGAGCATCGCGAGCGCGGCCGCCGCCGCAGGGGTCAACCGTTCCACGGTCTACCGGCACTGGCCCACCGCGGCCGACCTGAACACCGACCTCGCCGTCGCCTCGGCGTGCCACCTGCCGGGCTGGCAGCGCCGGATCCTCGAGGTCGAGCCGGGCACCGCCATCGAGGACGCCATCCACGCCGCGCTGGGGGACCGGCCAGTGGAGATCGGCTCGGCGATCCGAGCGCTCGCCGCGGGCTGGGGGTCAGACGTCGAGGCCAGGCGGGCCATCGCCGCGTGGGAGTCCGCCTGGCTGGATCGGTTCGCGACGTGGGCCAGCGTCCACGTCGCCCGGAACGGGAGGACGTGGGCGGCGGGCTCGTCCCCCACCGTGCTGGCGGTGGGGCTCGCCGCCACGGTGGAGGGGTGGCTCGTGGCCCGGACCCTCGAGGGGGCCCACGACGACGCCGGGCCCTTGGCCACGGTGGAGCCCCTCGGCCGGCGTGCCCGGCTGCTCCTGGACGAGCTCACCGCCCCGGGCGAACCGACCCCCGACGCCACCGACCACGAGACCTTCGTGGTCGAGGCGCCGCCGGGGCCGACCGGTTCGGATGCGCGGGCCTCGATCGCCCGCCGCATCATCGACGCCTGCATCGATCCGGCCACCGGCCGGTGGTCGGCGGAACCATCGCGCCTCGTGGACCTCGAGCGGCTCGCCCGGCGCCTCGACGTGTCGCCGCGCTGGCTCTACCAGCTCTGGCCCACCCCCGCGGCCATGAACACCGCCATCGTCGAGGCGTGGTTCGAGCGGGACCGGTCGGCGATCGACCGGTACGCCAACGCCTGGCTGGCCGAGGCCGGGCCCGCCGGGCGGGCGACGCCCTCGGAGCGGTTCAGCCGGGCGCTCGACGATTCGATCCGTCGCCGGGTCGGCACCGTCGAGGCGAACCAGTTCTCGCTGTCGCCCGCCGCCGCCGATCCCGAGGTGCGGCCCACCCTCGACCGCATCCAGGGCGAGTACCGGGCGCTGGTGCGGTTGGTGTACCTCGCCTCCCTGTCGATCGCCGGCTGGAAGCAGCGGCCGGGCATCGGCGTCGACGAGTACACGGCGATCATGTTCGAGGCCAACCTCGGCCTCGACCGCCTGGTTGCGCTGCACCCCGACCTGCTCGAGCGAGAGGTCGAGATCGATGGGCGCCCCCCACCCCTTCTGCGGTGGCCTCCACCTCCTCGTCGGCCGGTCGGCCACCCTGCCGGCCGACACCTGAGACCGATGTCATAGGTCCCGCACCGTCACGACCTCCTAGACGAATCGTCTCGGCTCTGCTGCGGTGCCCGCGGGCATCGAGACCTGCCCCGGCGATGGCGGCCCGATCGTGGACCCGAGCCTGGCCCTGGTCGGGTCGACGATCGCTGGCGGCCTCGTCCTGCGCCGGCGGCGGACCCGCACGTGACCTCCGCACCCGGGCTCAGGACGTCGCCTGAAACCTCGCCAGGCGGGGTTCGATTTCCTCGGCCCGATAGAAGTGCCGAGCGTGGCGGGTGTTGCGCACGGCGTCGGCCTCGGCCGGGCTGAGGCGAAGCGCGTCGGTGAAGGCCCGGTAGTAGTCGCGGTAGGGCTTGGCGGTGCCCACGTTGGTCTGCTTCAGCGGCACGGCGGTGCCGAACAGGTCGGTGGTCATGGCCGCCACTACGCGATCGAGATCCTCGGTCCCCACGATGGCGAGCTCGCAGGTGTCGCACGAGTGGCGCTGCCAGCCGTCGCCGGTGAAGGGCACGCCGAAGGCATCGAAGCCGGCCACCGCACCGAGCTCGGTGTCGAACCACGAGTCGGCGAACGCCACGAGCTCGGGAAGCCGCTCGTGGAACAGCTCGATCAGCTCCGCCACCCCCTCGGGCCGGACGCCGTCCTCCTCGCCCACCCACGGAAAGTCCTGGCTCCAGCCCTGGAAGAACGACGACACGGCACGGTCGAGCGGATGGCGGGTGCCGGCGATGACCACGGGCCGCTGGTCGGGGTCGTCGAAGGCGGCGCGGGCGCGGTCCATGATGCGCCGCTTCTCGGGGCGGGGACGGGTGCGCAGCCCCAGGGCGAGCTCGCGATCGATCTGGGCCATGCCGTCGTCGCTCAGGATGTGGACGTGCAGCACCGGCGCGCCGACGGCGGGCACCTGGAGCGACTGGTGGAGCGTGGAACCGGCCGTCTTGGGGAGGCTGTAGATGATGACGGGCGCCTTGTGGCCAGCCTCGGCCTGCCGTTCCCAGCGCCGCTTCCGGGCCAGCCCCATCCGCCGGTTGACGCCCTTCACCACCCGATCGACCGTCCCACCCATGGCCGATCACCGTAGCGACCGGGCCGGCGGCGAGTGGGCGTCGCCACGGGTTCGCGCCCAGCGCGGGCATGCCTACCGGTGGGGGTGGGCGTCCTCGTAGGCGGCGACGACCTCGGGGCGCAGACGGCCCTTGGCCGCCACGGACAGGCCGTTGGCCTGCGCCCATGCCCGGACCTCGGCGGTGGTGGGCGGTGCGGGCGCGAGCGACGGTCCGGTCGGGAGGGCGTCGAGGAGCTCGCCCGCCGGTGCGTCGCTGAGGTGGTGGGCGAGCGCGGCGCCGAGGAAGCGGTACGTCCACTCCTGGGCCAGCGGCCGGGTGTCGCAGAACACGATCGGCACCTCGGGGAAGCGGACCTGCGCTTCGGCGAGGCCCTCCGCCACCACGGCCGGCCGGACGCGGTCGAGCTTGAACACCGCCGAGTAGCGGTCCTCCACCACCAGGGCGGAGTGGGGCACGTCGGCCAGCGCGGCGAGGAGGTAGCGGAGCTTGCCGCCGGTGAGGGTGCCCACGAGGTCGGGAAGGCTCTTGCGCTCGACGGTGGCCACGAGCGTGCCGTCGACCTCGACGCCGTAGTCGCCGGCGGCGAGCGCCCGGCGGACGGTGGTGGCCTGCTGGTCGTTGAAGCGCCATGGGTAGCGCTCGTGGCTGTCGACGACGATCTCGAGGACGAGGCCGCTCGCCCTGCGGGTGGGCACGCTCACGTTGGGCCGGGCCTGGCGGGCGGTCCGGGCCGACTGCCAGAAGATCATGTCTCGGCCGCGCGCCTTGGTGAACACGAACTGCGAGCGGCTCTCCCGTCCCCGATCGAGGACGAGGTCGACGGCGGCGCCGCGCCGCACGCAGGAACGCACGGGCACGCGCTCCACGACCTCGGCGTCGTCGGGCCAGCCTTCGGCCGGGTGGCAGTACACCTTGGCGGTGCGCGGCCAGGTGTCCCTGACCTTGAGGACGACGCCGGTCGGGCCGAGAGGAAGGCGGAGCAGGTAGGGCAGGCTCGAATCCTCCTGCGGATTGCGGGCGATCACGAAGTCATCGACCACGCGCGTCCCCCGTGCACCCGTCACCGGCTCCTGGCCCCATCGCCCCAGCTTGGCCGATCCCCGGTGTGCGGGGTGGGCTCAGCGGGCCGGGCGGGTGAGGGCAGCCGAGGCAGTCCCGGGGTCAGGGCTTGGCTGGAAGCTCAGGCCGATGCGCAACTGTGGCTCTCGGTGCTGGTCGTCGGTGAGCTTCGTCGGGGCGTCGATCTGATCGGGCGGCGGGATGCCGCGTCCGCAGCGGCCATCGGCCGGTGGCTCGACGGGATCATCGAAGACTTCAGCGACCGGATCCTGCCGATCACGGCGACCATCGCTCAGCGGTGGGCCACCATGTCCGTGCCCGACCCCGTACCAGTCGTCGGCGGGCTCATCGCGGCGACTGCCGCGGTGCACGATCTGACCGTCGTGACCAGGAACGTGGCGAACATCGATCGAACCGGCATCGGATGGGTCGACCCCTTCACGAGTGCGACCTCAGCCTGAGCAGAGCGGGAGGACAACGTTCGAACCCGTCGCCGTGGGCCCGCAAGGCTCAGTTGAACTGCCGTGTGAGTCTCGAGCCTCTCGCCGGGGGATCAGGCGCTGGCGACCTCGAGGGCGAGGTCGATGCCGAAGCGGGCGAGGACCGCACGGCGGCGCAGCAGGTCGGCTCGGGTCTCGTCGTCGAGGTCGGGTCGGTGTTCGAGCACCAACAGCGAGAACACCGACCGGACGGCGAGGTGGAGGGCCCACGCGGTGCGCACCTGATCCAGCGTCGCCGCCGAGCCCTCGCCGCGCAGCCCATCCATGAACCCCTCGAGGATCGCGTCGGCGACGGCGGGGAGGTCGGCGACGTCGGCCTCGCCCGCCTCGAAGCGTCCGACGAGCAGTTGGCCGAGGTCGCTGCCCACCGCTCCGACGTGTCCGTAGCTCCAGTCGAGGGCCACCACCGTCCCATCGCCGGGATCGTGGAAGTTGTGCGGTGTGGCGTCGCCGTGGCATACGCCCGACGGGAGGGCCGCTTCCTGGGCCAGCAGCGTGGGGACGGCGTCGGCGAGGCGAGCAAGGTCGGTTCGATGGCGGTCATCGACCGCTTCCTGCACCGGGGGGTCGGCCCAGAAGGCGTCCTCGGCCTGGATGGGCAGGTCGAAGTGGGTGATCTTGCCGAAGAAGAGGCGGTCCATGGGTCGGCGGTGCAGGTCGAAGGCGTCGGTGGCCGAGGGACCGGTCCAACGACCGGCGAGCGCGCCGAGCGCAGCGGCGGTGTGTCGGTACCGCTCCACGGTCCACGGCTCGGCGTCGGTGACCTCTTCCATCCAGATGGTCACCAGGTCCTCGTCGACCGCATCGACAAGGTGCACGGTCGGCATCCGCAGCGGCGGCGGCAGCGCCGAGTCGAGGCCGCACCGGTAGACGTGGGGCTCGTCGAGCCAGTGGAGGTCGGTCAGCACCTGCTGGTGGTGCTCGGGCGGGATGGTCGCGAACGTCGGCGACGCCGATGCCGGGTGCAGGGTCTTCGCCACCACGGTGAGGTCGGTTCCGTCGGCGAGCACGAGGTGGACGCGGTCGAGCCGGGCGGTCGTCAGGTTCTCGACGCGGTGGCCGAGCGGCGCCGAGGTCGAGGCCACCACGGCCACGTCGCGCCCGGCGGCGCGGCGGGCCACGACGGCGAGGGTCTCGTCGGTCCACGGTTCGGGGGTGGTCGGGGTCATGGGTTGCAGTAGTAAACTACGTTGACTAGATTGTCAACATGGTTGACCAACTGTCGGGGCTGGACAGCACGCCCCATCTCCTGGCGACGCTGACGCTCGCCGAGCGCCGCATCGGCGAGGCGATCGCCGCTCGCAGCCAGAGCGGCGACGTCGTGACGCGCGGCTCGCACGCTCGTCTCCTCCACCTCGTCCCGCCCGAGGGTGCCCGGCAGTCCGAGCTTGCCGAGGGCTGGATCTCCAAGCAGGCCGTCGGCAAGCGCGTGCAGGAGATGGTTGCCGCCGGGCTCCTCGCGGTCGAGCCCGACCCCGACGACGGTCGAGCGACGATCGTCCGCCGTACCACCGAAGGCGACCGCATCCTGGTGCTCATCACGCAGGAGATGGCCGAGTTCGAGGCCGAGCTGGCTGCCCGGGTCGGAGCGCGGCGCTACCGGACGTTTCGCGCCGTCCTCGACGAGCTGGCCACCCCGTGACCTGCCGCTGTAGCCCTCGCTCCTCGCGGGCTACCCACCCTGCTCCTGCGCGCCGTCGGAGGGCTCCCGGTGCAGCGACCCCAGGGCAGTGTCAGGTTCGGTCGGCTCTGGGCGAGGTCGACGGTCGCGCCGGTGATCGAAGATCACGGCGAACCGCATCGGTTCGTCTAGCGATCCGAGATCAGCTCAGCGTCCGACAGGGGCTCCACGACTCATCCGTACCGTCACGCCCGAATCCAGTTCGCGGAAGTTGCCCGACCCCGGTGAGGCGGGCCGGGGGGGCTGTCAGATTCACAACAAGGGCGGAGAGGGTGGGACAACGTTCGAACCCCTCACCCTGGGACCGATTGGCTGGATTGATCGAGGATGCCCTCGTCAGCGATCCGGATCGACGGAAGGTGGATTGACCTCAGGGTTCGAACCTCACCATCCCGAATCCCCGGACGTCCCCCGAGGTATCGAATAAGATACCTACTATGAGGTTCGCA
>JAHBSN010000080.1 GCA_019639095.1 Actinomycetota bacterium | reverse complement strand
ATCCGCTCGATCCAGCCGTGGATGGTGGCCTGGTCAGGGACGTCGCCTCCCGCCCCGGCGCTCGTCGGCGCGGGAGTGGAGGAGGTGGTCGAGGTGACGGTGGTGCCGGCCTCGGATCCGCTGCACGCCGGTGCGACGAGCCCGCTCGCCGCCACGGCGAGCGCGCCCTCGAGGAACCGCCGCCGGTCGATGGCGCTCATCCGCCCTCGTCGGGGCGGGGGAGGGTGAGGTCCTTCCCGTCGACCGACGACGAGATGGTGCCCTCGATCGTGCCGGCCGAGATCACGGCGTCGGCTCGGAGGAAGCCGTCGTGGGAGCCGGTGAGGGCGAGGTCGGCCGTGTAGGTGGTGCGGCCTCCCCGGCGTTCGGCGCGCTCGACGCCGTCGATCACCCAGCCCTCCTCGTCGGAGAACCCGCGGTAGGTGACCTCCACCGTCTCGCCCTCGTCGGTGTCGGTGGCGGCGACCGTCACCGAGCCCCGCAGTCGGCCATCGCGCGAGCTCGGTGGGGAGATCGTCGCGGGGACGAGCCCGGCGAGCTCCGGGGCCCAGTGCGGGGTGGGGGTTCGCACGTCGCCCTCAGCCGGCGAGGGCTCGCGGTCGGGGAGCTCGACCACCACGAGCCGGGTGTCGGTGGGGGCCGGGTCGAAGCCGTTGCCCTTGCCCTCCCAGTAGGTGATGGCGGTGCCGTCCGGTCGCCAGTTGTAGATCGCCCGGCCGTCGTAGTCGCGGTCGGGCTCGGCGATCCGACGACCGAGCTTCCCGGCCGCCTCGGCGCCCACGGGCACGATCCACCCCTCGAGCAGCTCGGCCCGGTGGTTGGCGAAGATGTAGGCCGTGAGCGGGTCGAGCGTGGTGCCGAGCAGCGACGGGCGCCGGACCTGCGCCACGGTCTCGAACAGCCCGGAGCCCCGCCCGCTGCCCACCACGTAGGACCGCCCGTCGGGGGCCATCTCCACCGGCTCGTCGTAGTCGGGGGCGGAGGTGACGCGCTCCTCCTCCCCGGTCTCCAGGTCGACGCGCACCACGTCGGGGTTGGCCGTCTCGTAGGGACCGGGGGAGAAGATCGCCACCAGCGCGCCCCGGCCGTCGGGGGTGAACGACTTGAGCTCGCCCAGCGTGCTCACCACCCGGGCGTCGCGCACCTCGTAGGTGTCGGCGGTCCGCTCCAGTGCGCCCACCACGGCCACGAGCGTGGCGTCGCCGCCGGCGGACGTGCGCACCTGGCTGAACCCGATGTGGGCGTTGTCCGGCGCCGGTCGCAGCTCCCGCTGGTCCTGGGCGACCGCCTCGGCGTCGCCGGACGGTGAGACGAACGGCACGAGCTCGGCATCGTCGCACTCGAGCACGCTCGGACGGCACTCGAGGATGGCGTGATCGGCCGCCTGCAACGGCGATTGGTTGCCCACCCGCACGATCACCCGGGTGCCGTCCCGGAACGGGATGGGCTTCAGGAGGGGCTGGTCCACCTCCGTCGCCACCCCGCAGGTCAGGCAGGTCAGGTCCGAGCCGTCGGGCGCCACGGACTGGATCTCCACGCGCCCGCCCCCTGGCTCGGCCGCCGAGAAGAGGAGCCGGCTCCCGTCGGCGCTCCACCAGGGGAACCGGGCGCCGGACATCGACTCGGGGAGGGGCACGGTCCGGCTGTCGATCCGTTCGTCGTCGGGGGCGGGCGGCGGCGGCGTGGTCGTGGCCGTCTCGGTGGTCGGTGGCCGATCGGCTGATCGGTCGCCCGTCGACGAGCTGCACGCCGATGCCAGTACCACCACCAGCAGCACCCCTGCGAACGTCGAGCGAGCCATGTCGTCCCTTTCCTTCGTGTCGTGAAATAAAGCGCGGCTAGGGTGGGCTGTCAAGGCGGTCCCACCCGCATGCACGTACGGAGGTCGGCGTTGACCAGCACCACGGGCCCGGCCCGCGGCACCCGGGCGCTGCGGGCGGCCAACCGCGAGCACGTCACCGACCTCCTCCGGGTGGAGGGCCCGCAGTCCCGCACGGACCTGGCGGAGCGCCTCGGCCTGGCCCGCAGCGCGGTCACCGCGATCGTGAGCGACCTGATCGCCGAGGGCGTGGTGTGCGAGGTACCCGGCGCCGGTGCCGACGGGGAGCGGCCGGCGCGGGGGCGACCCCGCGTGCTGGTGGGTCTGGACCCCACCGCGGCCCGGGTGGCCGCGGTGCAGGTCGGCGCACGGTGGGCGCGGGTGGCGCTCGCCGACGCCGCCGGCGCGGTGGTGGCTGATGCGATGGTCGACGTGGTGGAGACTCGCCCCGAGCAGGTCGTGGCGCGCGTGGCCGACGCGGCCCACGACCTCGCCCGGGCCGACGCCGGCCCACCGGTGGCCTACGTCGGCGTCTGCGTGCCGGGCGCCGTCGACACCTCCGCCGGTCGGGTCCTGCGCTCCGACGTGCTCGGGTGGGACGGGGTCGACCTCGCCCGCCTGGTGGGCGACCGGATGCGCGTCCCGGTGTTCGTCCAGGACGTCACCCAGGCGGCCACCCTCGCCGAGGCGAGGTTCGGCGCGGCGGCGGGCGCTCGGACCGCGATCGTGGCCGACTACGGGACTCGCATCGGCATCGGGCTGGTGCTCGACGGTCGGCTCCACCGGGGCAGCGCCGGCCTCGCCGGGTCGGTGGGCCACACCGCGGTGTTCGGCGAGGCGACGCCGTGCCGGTGTGGCCGCCTCGGGTGCTTCGAGGCCGTGGCCGGCCTGCGGGCGGCCGTTCCGCCCGAGGTGGCCGCGGCGCACGGCCCAGCCGACGAGTCGGCCGCGTTCGCCGATGTCGTGGCCCGCATCGAGGCCGGCGACCCCGAGCTCCGAGCGCTGGCGCACCGCGCCCTCGATCGGGGGGCCCACGCCCTGGCGTCGCTGGTGGGCCTGATCGACCCGGAGGTGCTGGTCGTGACCGGGATGATCGCCGAGTTCCCCGTGCTCGCCGATGACCTCGTCGGACGGACTGCCGCCCTCCTGGCGCCGGAGCACCGCGACCGGGTGGCGCTGCAGCGATCGACCCTCGGGCTCCAGGCGTGGGTCCGCGGCTCGATCCTGGTGGCGCTCCAGGCGCTCCAGCCCGGCCTCGACCGCGCCCTCGCCGGCGCCGATGCCACCGGGTAGCCGACCAGGGCCGGTGAAAAACCGTCCCCGCCGCGTCATGGGCACCGGGCTCGGGCGTCTCAGCCCCGGTGCCGGTGGGCGAGTCGCCCGCTCGGCCACCGGCACCACGTACATCCACCCCCCCGGCGGAAGACCGAAGATACGGTTTCGCGCGTCGAGCACCCGCAGCTCGTCGGACGGGAGAGCAGCTCATGGACATGAAGCGTCGTCTCGGTGCCGAGGTCTTCGGCACCTTCTGGTTGGTCCTCGGCGGGTGCGGCTCAGCCGTGCTGGCCGGCGAGGCCATCGGCGCCCTCGGCGTCGCCCTCGCCTTCGGCCTCACCGTGGTCACCATGGCCTACGCCGTCGGCGGCATCTCCGGCGGCCACTTCAACCCGGCGGTCACCCTCGGGCTCGTGGTGGCCGGCCGCTTCGACAAGAAGGACGCGCCGGCCTACATGGCCGCCCAGGTGGTGGGGGCCATCGCCGCCGCCGTGGTGATCGCCATCGTCGCCTCGGGCAAGACGGGCTTCGAGTTCGGCGACGTCGGCAACAACGCCCCCGGCTTCGCCTCCAACGGCTTCGGCGACCGCAGCCCGGGCGGCTACAGCTTCGTGGCCGTCCTGGTGGCCGAGGTGGTGATGACCGCCATGTTCCTCATCGTGATCCTGGGCGCCACCGCCAAGAAGTCGATCGCCGAGTTCGGCGGCCTCACGATCGGGCTCGCCCTCACCCTGATCCACCTGATCACGATCCCGGTGTCCAACACCAGCGTGAACCCGGCCCGCTCGATCAGCCAGGCGATCTTCGCCGGGAGCGACGCCATGGTGCAGCTGCCGGTGTTCATCATCGCCCCGCTGGTGGGCGGCGCGCTCGGGGCCATCGCCTGGAAGGCCGTGCTCGCCGGGCCCGAGGAGACCGAGCTCGCCCAGGGCGTGGCCCCGGCCTGAGCCGGGGCGGGCCCCGCTGAGCCTCGGTCAGGCCGGGCTCAGCGGGCGTCCTTCTTCGCCTGGCGGCGCTTGCCGGCGGCCTTGGTGGCGGCGCGCTGCTTCTTGGTGGCCGGGTTGGCCTTGCTCGTCTTGGCGCGGCCCTTCCCGGCCACCTTCCCCGAACCGGCCGCCTTGCCCGAGCCGGACGATCCCTTGCCGGCGCGGGCCTGCGCCACCCGCTCGGCGCGCAGCGCGTCGGCGCTGGCCTTGGCCACCGCACCGAGCCGGCGGCTCACCCGGGCGAGGGCGTCCTCGAACACCTCGGCGCGCGCGGCATTGCGCCGGCTCTTCTTGCTGGCGGCGCCTCGAGCACGGTCGGCCCCCACCTGCGCGCCGGCCTCGCGGCGGTAGAGCTTCGTGTGGCGGTTGCGGGCGCGGCGGATGCGGGCGTGGAGGTCGATCAGCTGGTCTTCGTCGAGCTGCTTCAGGCGCTTGGGCTCCGCCTCGAGCACGAGCTGCTTGTCGGCTTCGCTGAGCACGCCGAACGTGGCCTTGACCATGGTGGGACCTCCGGAGGGGCGAGAGCCGGCGTCGTCGCCGGCGGTGCGACGCTAGCGGCAGGTCCCCTGGACGGGGGAGGGCCAGCCGTAGGCTCGCGGCCATGACCAGCCCGGATCGGCCGACGGTGGCGCCGCCGGTGCCGGCCTGGCTCGATCGGCTGAGCGCGGTCTCGTGGCGGTTCCTCGTGGTGGCGCTCGCCGGCGCCGCGGTGGTCACCACCCTGCTGGCGCTCGACATCGTGATCATCCCGGTGTTCCTCGCCCTGCTGTTCACCAGCGCCCTGCTGCCGCTGGCGCGGGTGCTGCGGCGCCGGGGCATGGGTCCGGGCCTGTCGGCGGGGCTGGCGCTGCTGGTCCTGGTAGCCCTGCTGCTCGGGGCCGCCGCCATCACCGGCTCGGCGATCGTGCGGCAGTCGAGCAGCATCGGCGACAGCCTCGATCGGGGGTGGGAGCGCCTGCAGGACGCCGGCGTCCGAGCCGACCTCATCGACCAAGACCAGGCCACCGACCCCGAGGCGGCCAGCTCGGCGTCGAGCCGGATCACCGGCCTGCTGCTCACCGGTGGGGTCGCCGTGGTGTCGCGGGTGTTCGACTTCGCCACCATGGTGCTGCTCAGCGTGTTCGTCACCTTCTTCCTGCTGAAGGACGGCGGGGCCATGTGGGCGTGGTGCATCGAGCGCCTCGCCGGCGGATCGGCGCTGGTGGATGCCACCGGGCGCAGCAGCTTCTCGGCCATCGGCGGCTACGTGCGGGGGGCCGCCCTGGTGGCCGGGGTCGACGCCGTGTTCATCGGCCTCGGCGCCTGGATCCTGGGGGTGCCGTTCCCCGGGGCGATCCTGGTCCTCACCTTCGTGCTCGGGTTCATCCCCTACGTGGGGGCGTTCGTGGCCGGGGCGTTCGCGTCGCTGCTCGCCCTGAGCAGCGGGGGCCTCGGTCGCGGGCTCGCCATGCTCGCGGTGGTGGTCGTGGTGCAGCAGGTGGAGACCAACGTCCTCCAGCCCGTGATCATGGGCAAGACCACCCGCCTGCACCCGCTGGTGGTGGCGCTCGCATCGGTGGCGGGCGGGGCGATCGGGGGCCTGCTCGGCGTGTTCGTGGCGGTGCCGGTCACCGCGGCCGTGGTGGCGGCGCTGTCCGAGCTCCGCCGGGCCGGGTTCTTCGACACGCCGGGCCGTGCCGGGTCCGTGCTCGGCACCGCACCACCGGCCCGATCGTCGCCCGCCGGGTGAGGTCGGTGCGGCTCAGCGGGTGAGCAGCCAGGCGGCGGCGTAGGTCACCGAGTTGGTGGCCAGGTGGGCCAGGGCCGGCGCCGCCAGGCTGCCCGAGCGGGTGCGCAGCCACACGAAGCCCACGCCGGCGGCGGTGGTGGCGGCCAGCGTCCCGACGGCCACGCCCACGTGGTGGAGGGTGTCGCCGTCGGCCCCGCGCCAGGCCGGGAACACGTGCCACAGCCCGAACAGCACGGCCCCGGCCACCAGGGCCCCGGTGGGCGTGGTCAGGCGGGCGAGCAGGCCGTGCACGACGCCACGGAAGATGAGCTCCTCCACGAGCACCGTGCCGAGCGGGATGACCACCAGCACCCGGAGCGCCATGGTGGCGCCGTCGACCCGGGCCCGGTCGTCGTCGAAGGATCCGCTCGAGACGGCGGCGGCCACGGCCACCCCCACGACCACCACGCCGAGCACCACCAGCCCGAGCCGGATCCCGGCGCCGAGGGTGTCGCGCTCGAGGCCGAGCTCGGCTCGGGACAGCTGCGCCCACGCGCCCATGGCCACCACGGCGGCGGCGGTGGCCAGGTTGAACGGCAGGTGGACACCGCTCGGGACCACGGTCGAGCGGGCGACGTTGGCCACGGCGAGCACGGCCACCACGCCCACCAGGGCGGTGCTGGTGCGGCTCGCGCCCCACAGCGTCGGGGTCATCGGCCGCGCAAGAAGTCCTGGAGCGCGTCGGTCTTGGACGCGTCCCAGCCCGGCGGCGGGGCGACGTTCGCCCAGCCGCCCACGAAGTCGAGCCGGTAGTCGTGGCCGTAGCCGGGCGGGGCGCCGAAGCCGGCCATCAGGTCGAACACGCCCTGGGTGAAGGTGACCACGGGGAACCAGCGGCCCCGGTCGGGGACGCCGCCACCCCGGGGATGGTCCATCCACTCGGGCGGGCGCCACAGGGTCGGCACGTTCCAGAACGTGACCGGGTCGGTGGGGTGCTGGACGTAGAGGATGCGCGGGCCGGCCCAGTCGGGGTCGAGCGGCGGGACCTCGGGGTCGCGGTTGGCGAAGCGGACGTGGCGCCCGCCGTCGTACACCGGCAGCCACACCGGGGAGCCGGGCTCGCGGGCGTCCACCAGCTGGTTCCAGATGAGGTTGTCCTTGGTGGGGCCGGTGAAGAGGGCGCCCTCGGTGCGGGCCACCAGGTTGGCCACCGAGGCCCGGGCGTCGGGCCCGGCGAAGGCGGCCTCGGCGCCGTAGGAGCCGAGGCTCTGGCCGAACACCACCAGCTGCGGCCGGGTGGCCTCGGGCTCGCGCTCCCAGCGCTCGTGCACCGCCTCGAAGAGCGCCGACGACGCCTCCACCGACGCGGTGGGCGACATGAGCGAGGCGATCCAGCTCGGGAGGTACGAGTACTGCTGGGCCACCAGCGCCGTGTCGCCGCCGTACATCTGCTCGATGGCCACCGCAGCGTCGGGGTCCACCCAGCCGCTGCCGGTGACGGTGATCACGACCAGCACCTTCCGGTCGAAGGCCTTCGTGCGCTCCAGCTCGCGCACGGCGAGCTCGGCCCGGGCGTCGGGGTCGTCGGCCGACCGGAGCCCGACGTACACGCGGATCGGGCGCCGCAGGCCGTCGGTGCTGCCGTGGAAGGCGGCCAGCTCGTCCTCGGTGGTGACCTCGCCGATGAAGTTGCGCCCCTGGTACCCGAGGTCGTCCCACCGCACGAGCGAGTCCGGGCTGCCCGACACCGTGGGCTCGGTGGGCCGGACCACGCCCTCGCGGGTGCCGCCGTCGACGACGCTGAACGACGCGTCGGCCCACGACGTGAACCGCTCGGCCAGGACGTCTCGGAAGACGAAGATCGCCAGCACGAGCACGAGGACCACGGTGAGCGGCGTGGCCACCGGGCGCGGCAGCCGGGCCCTGAGGGCGCGGTGGATGCGCCGCACCCCTCGTCCCACGAGCCGGCCGATCACCACGAGCACCACCAGCAGGACCGCGGTGAGCAGCAGCATCGGGATCGCCTGGACGGCGGGGAGGGGGCCGAGCGAGACCCCGCGCCGCTGGTCGGTCTGCCAGCGCGGCCACACGAACCCGCCGAGCGCGATCGCCGCGATCCCCACCGCGGTGGCGGCCTGGAACGCGCCGCGCACCACGGCGGGCGCCACCGGCCGGTGGGCCGCCCGGAGGCCGGCCTTGGCGACGTCGCCGACCAGGGTGCCGATGGCGATGCCGATCGCCGTGCAGATGGCGCTCATGGCCGCCTGGGTCACCCACGTGCGGGGCATGAGCGTGGGGTAGAGCGACTGCCACCAGAAGAGCAGGCCGACGGCGAGGCCCGGGAAGGTGGGGCGTCGCACCAGGGCGGCGCGCAGCGCGCGGTCGGGCTGCGACATGGGGTCTCCTGGGGTTGTTCGGGGCGGTGGCCGGACTGTAGCGGTGGCCGGTCCGTCACCCAGGGTGGGCGACGCCTCGCTCGGTCAGAACGACCAGATCTGGGGGACGAGCAGCACCGACACCACGCCGAACCACAGGAGCATGGGGAGCCCGAGCTTCCAGTAGTCGCCGAAGCGGTAGCCGCCCGGGTCCATGACCATGAGGTTGGCGGGGGTGGCCACGGGGGTCAAGAACGACGCGGCGGCGGCCACGGTGACCGACATGAGCACCGGCCGGGGCGACACGGCCAGCTCGGCGGCCGCCGACAGCGCGATCGGGATCACGATCAGGGCGGTGGCCATGTTGGAGATCAGCTGGCCGAGCACGGCGGTGAGCACGAACAGGCCGAGGAGCAGGGCGTAGGGCCCGTGGTCGCCCACCAGGTCGACCAGGCCGTTGGCCAGCGTGTCGGCGGCCCCGCTCTGGGTGATGGCCGTGGAGAGCGGGATCATCCCGCCCACGAGCACCACGGTGGTCCAGGAGATGCCGCGGTACGCCTGGTCGACGGTGAGCACCCGCAGCAGGACCATCGCGCCTGCCGCCAGCAGCCCGGCCACCACGGTGGGGACGGCGCCGGTGATCAGCAGCACCACCATGGCCGCCAGGACCGCGGCGGCGCGCCTGGCCCCGGGGCCCATGGGCACGGCCTGGCGGCGGACGAGGTCGGGCCGGTCCACCACGAGCACCTCGCGGGAGTCGAGCGTGCGGTCGAGCGCGGCCCAGGTGCCCTGGAGCAGCAGGGTGTCGCCGGCGGCGAGGGTGACCGGATCGGGGCCGAGGTCGTCGCCGCGACGCTGGACGGCGAGCACCACGAAGTCGCCGCTGTCGGTCACCATGCCGGGGAAGACGCTCTGACCGATCAGCTCGGAGCGAGGCGCCACCACCACCTCGCCCACCCCGGCCCCGCGGTTCAGGAGTCGCCGCCCCTCGTCGCCGCGCGCCGCCGGCGCCTGGAGGTGGAGGCCGTGGTCGGCGGCCAGGGCGGCGATGGCGTCGTCGTCGCCGCGCACGAGCAGGAAGTCGCCGACCTCCACCTGCACCTGGCCGATGGCATCGCCCTCCACGACGGGGTCGGACCCGTGGGCGATGCCCACGATGGCCACGCGAGGGTGGTCGGCCAGGGCGAGCTCGGCCTGGCGTCGGCCCACGAGCGTGGAGCCCTCGCCCACGAGCATCCGGGCCACCGACTCGGCGTCGAGGTACTGGCGCACCAGCGTGCGGGCGTGGGCGCTGAGGTCCGGCGGGATCACCCGGGCATGGCGCTCGGGGAGGAGGCGGGGGCCGAGCACCACGGCGATGGCGATCACGCCGACCAGGAGCGGGATGCCGACGAGCGCGAAGGACAGGTAGCCGAAGCGCGAGCCGCCCGCGTCCACGGCGGCGTCGGACACGATCACGTTCACGGGCGTGCCGGTGAGGGCCAGCATCGAGCCGGCGTGGGCGGCGAACGCGAGCGGCATCACGAGCTGCGACGGCGAGCGACCGAGGCGGACCGCCACCACCACCACCATCGGGAGCAGTGCGGCCACCGCGCCGTTCACGCTGACGAGCGCGGTGAGCACCGCCACCAGGAGCATCACGTACACGAGCAGGCGAGAGCGGTCGGTGCCGGCCCGGGCGATCATCTCCTGGCCGGCCCAGGTGGTGACGCCGGTCGCGTCGAGCCCCTCGCTCACCACGAACAGCGACGCGATCAGCACCACCGTGGCGTCGCCGTAGCCGGCGAGCACCTGGTCGAGCTCGAGCACGCCGGTGGCGTAGAGCGCGAGGCCGGCACCGATGGCCACGAGCTCCACCGGGATGCGGTTCCAGACGAACAGCACCACGACCGCACCGAGGACCAGGAAGCTGATGGTGCTGTCGGCCACGGTGGCGACGCTAGCGGTGAGTCCTCTTTGCGCCGGCCGGCGCGCTGCTACGTTGCGCGGATCGGACCCGGCGGATGGAGAAGCTGATGAGCGACGCGACTGCGGGGGCGACCGACGAGGCGGTGGAGCCGAAGGGTGGTGGGCTGCTCAACGCCATCGAGCGCATCGGCGACAAGGTGCCGCACCCGGCCATCATCTTCCTCGCGCTGTGCGGGTTCGTGATCGTCTTGTCGGCCGTGCTCGCCGCCATCGGCGTGTCGGTCACCTACGAGTCGGTGGACCCGGCCCCGCCCCCCGCCGAGGTGCACTACGAGGGCGGCACGTCCGAGCCCTCCTACACGGTGCCGGCCGAGGCGCCCGACGCCACCGAGTACGAGGTCCACACCGAGACCACCGAGGTGGAGAGCCTGCTCAGCGCCGACGGCCTGCGGTTCATCTTCACGTCGTCGATCTCGAACTTCAACGGCTTCGGCGTGGTGGGCGTGATCCTCGTGGCGATGGTGGGCGTGGGCGTGGCCGAGGAGGCGGGGCTCATCGCCGCCCTCATCCGCAAGCTCGTCAAGGTGGCGCCGCCGGCGTCGATCACCTTCATCGTGGTGTTCCTCGGCATGCTCTCGAGCGTGGCGTCCGACGCCGGGTACCTGGTGCTCATCCCGCTGGGAGCCGCCACGTTCCTCACCCTCGGGCGACATCCGCTGGCGGGGCTGGCCGCGGCCTACGCCGGGGTGAGCGCCGGCTTCGGCGTGAACGTGCTGATCGCGCCCTTCGACGGCGTCCTCACCGAGATCACCAACGAGGCGATCCACCTGGTGGACCCGAGCCGGTCCATCGACATCACCGCCAACTACTTCTTCGCCGCCGTGTCCACGTTCGTCCTCACGATCGCCATGACCGTGGTGACCACCCGCATCGTGGAGAAGCGCCTCGGCTCCTACGACCACGGCGACCTGGTCGATGACGGCGACGAGGCCGAACCCGCGGCCGAGATCGATCCCGAGGCCGAGGCCCGCGGCCTCACGTACGCCTTCCGGGGCCTGCTCGTGGTGCTGGCGGTGATCGTGGTGATGACCGCCCCGAGCTGGGGCCCGCTGCGCGACCCCGAGACCGGCGCCATCATCGGGACCTCGCCGTTCATGGACAGCCTGCTGTTCTTGATCATGTTGATCTTCTTGGTGTCCGGCTACTGCTACGGCAAGGGGGCCGGGACCATCACCACCAGCACCGACGCCATCAACGCGATCCAGAAGACGTTCGCGGGGCTCGCCGGGCTGATCTTCCTGCTGCTGATCATCGCCCAGTTCATCGCCTACTTCAACTACTCGAACATGGCCACGGTGGCGGCGGTGAACATGGCCGACTGGCTCGAGAGCGCCAACATCGGGGCCCTCTGGCTGCTGGTGGGCTTCATCGTGGTGACCATGGTGCTGAACCTGATCATCCCCGGGATCATGCCCAAGTGGGCCATCTTCGCCCCGGTGTTCGTGCCGCTGTTCCTGCGGCTCGACGTGGCCCCGCAGACGGTGTTGGCCGCCTACCGGATCGGCGACTCGCCGAGCAACGTGATCACCCCGCTCATGGTGTACCTGCCCTTCATCGTGGTCCTGGCGCAGAAGTACAAGCGCGACGCGGGCGTCGGCACGGTGGTGTCGCTGATGATCCCGTACACGCTCGTGCTCGCGGTGGTCTGGATCCTGCTGTTCGTGGTCTGGTACTCGCTCGGCATCCCCTTCGGGCCGGGATCCCCGGTCCACCTCTGATCGACCTGCAGATGGAGGGCCCGGTGGCCCGATCACGAACGCCCATGGATCGTGTCTTCGGGGCGATCGTGCCGCGGGCGGTGGACGCCCTCGACCCCGACGAGCTGATCGAGCGGCTCGACCTCGACCAGGTGATCGCCCGGCTCGACCTCGATGCCGCCCTGGCCCGCATCGACGTCGACGCCCTGATAGCCCGCATCGACGTGAACGCCCTGATCGCCGGCGTCGACGTGGACGGCATGGTGCGCGGCGTCGACGTGGACGGGCTCATCCAGCGGGTGGACGTGGATGCGCTCGTGCAGCGGGTGGACGTGGACGCCCTCATCCAACGGGTGGACGTCGATGCGCTGATGCAGCGGGTGGACGTCGATGCGCTCATGGCCCGGGTCGACATCAGCGCCCTCATGACCCGGGTGGACCTCGACGCCGTGCTGGCCCAGGTCGACATCCCGCTGCTGGTGGCGCGCGCCGGCATCGACCAGATCGTGCGCGACGCCACCACGGGCCTGGCGGCGCGCACGCTCGACCTGGCCCGCCGCCAGGTGCTCGGCATCGACGTGGTGGCGCTCGGCCTGGTGGACAAGGCGCTGCGCCGGCGTCCGCTCGAGGTGGTGGGCGCCGACGGCGAGCGACCGGTGCCCCAGGGCCGACCGGCCGGACCGCTCGGGCGCCTGATCGGCTTCGTCATCGACTCGGTGGTGGTGTCCACCCTGTTCGGCCTCGGGGTGTCGCTGGCGGCGTCGCTCTGGGAGCTGTTCTTCGACACGTCGTTCGACCCCAGCCGCAACGAGGGGTCGCCGTGGCTGATCGGGTTCGGCGCCTGGTGGTTCGTCTACCTGTGGATCTCGCTGTCGGTGGCGGGCCGCACGCTCGGCAAGGGGATCGTCGGGTTGCGGGTGGTGGCCGCCGACGGCGGCCCGCTCGGTCCCGGACGGGCGGCGCTGCGGGTGCTCGCCTTCCCGTTCAGCTTCGTGCTCGGCCTGGGCTTCGTGCCCGCGATCCTGGGGCGGAACCGCCGAGCGCTGCACGACTACGTGGCCGGGTCACGGGAGATCGTCGACTGGGGGGCACGCGACGCCTCCCTCCCGGCCCCGCTGACCCAGTGGATCGAGGCCCGCAGCTAGGTTCGACCCCCGTGCCCAGCTCACGCGCCATCGCCACCGGGATCGTCGTCGCCGGGGCGGTGGGCGGCGCGCTGGCGTGGTGGCGTCGCCAGGAGCAGACCTCCACCGCACCGGTCACGCCCCGGGCCCTGGGCGCCACCGGCCGGACCGGACGCAACGTCGTGCTCGCCAAGGCCGCCACCAAGGCCGGCGGGAGCTGGGCCACCGATCGGGCCCGCCGGGTGTTCGCCGACGCCGAGCGTCGGGAGCACCTCGACACCACCCGCCAGCTGCGCACCGCCGAGCAGGTGGCCGAGACCCTCGGCCACCTCAAGGGGGCGATGATGAAGCTCGGCCAGATGGCCAGCTACCTCGACCAGGGCCTGCCCGAGCACGTCCGCGGGGCGCTCGCCGACCTGCGCCAGGACGCCCCGCCCATGAGCCCCGAGCTCGCCGCCGGTGTGGTCACCGAGGAGCTCGGCCGCCCGCCCACCGAGGCCTTCGCGGACTGGGACCCGATCCCGGTGGCGTCCGCGTCGATCGGCCAGGTGCACCACGCCGTCACCCACGACGGGCGGGAGGTCGCCGTCAAGGTGCAGTACCCCGGCGTCGAGCGCGTCGTCGCCACCGACCT